>CAZWZD010000272.1:0-3068 GCA_964638235.1 uncultured Erysipelotrichales bacterium | reverse complement strand
TACCCAAAAATCAATCATCAACTGTTTTTTTACTATGATTCTTTATGGTTTATTCATAACTTTGATAACACTTCTATTTACAAAGACATTATTAACATTATTTGGATGTACTGATACTATTATGCCTTATGCGGTAGTATATGCAAGAATAACATCTTTAGCTTTTATATCATCTATTATTGGTGCTGCTGGACCTTTCATTATTAGAGCTGATGGCAGCCCTATGTATGCTTTAATATGTATGATTACAGGAACACTTATTAATATTATATTAGATGCTTTATTGATATTAAAACTTCATCTTGGTATTGCAGGTGCTGCTTGGGCAACTTTTATTGGAGAAAGTGTAAGTGCTATAATGGTTATATATTATTTAACTAAATTTAAAACTTTTAAGATTAGATTAAATATGTTGAAGGTTGATATAAAGATGTGCAAGAAAATATCTTTTTTAGGAGCAGGACCTGCAATTAACTATTTAACTCAGGCTCTTGTTCAAATTATTCTTAATAATTCATTAAAGATATATGGACAAAACATATATGGCAGTGATATTACTTTAGCGGTTGCAGGAATCGCAAATAAAGTGAATATGATATGTATAGGAGTATGTACAGGTTTAACGAATGGTATGCAGCCTATATTAAGTTATAATTATGGTAAACATAATTATAACAGAGTTATTGATACTTCTAAGAGAGTTGTTCATATGATCCTGTTATTTGGTATGTTCGTTTTTGTTTCTTATCAGTTATTTCCTAAGTTTATTATTTCTTTATTTGTAGAAGGATCATATGAACTATATGAATTTGGTTCTATGTTTTTTAGAATCTATTTAATGTTATTCTTTTTAAATGGGTATTTTACTTGTGTTATGGGTTTCTTTAGTGCTATAGGGCATCCATTAAAAAGTATAATTCTTTCTACAACAAGACAATTATTAATATTACCATTATTAATCCTTCTATTACCTCAATTATTTGGGTTAAATGGTGTTTTATATGCAGGTCCTATGACAGATTGTATTTTAGCAATCCTTTGTTATAAAATGATACATCAAGAATATGAGAGGTGTGAAAATGAATGATTATTTTGAAATAGAAGTAAAAGATAATTTAACAATATTAAAAAAATATAAAGCACATTTTTCAAAGATTACTATACCTGATAATATCGATATAATAGGCAGACAGGCTTTTTATAAGTGTACTTTCTTAAATTCAGTTACTATTAGCTCTCATGTAAAAATCATTGATACAGAAGCTTTTACTTGCTGTTATGGTTTAAAAGAAATTATCTTAGAAGAAGGAATAGAAGAAATAAGGATGAGAGCTTTTTGGAACTGTTCTTCTATATCTTCAATAGATTTTCCTAAATCATTAAAAAAGATATCATCTAGAGCTTTTGAGAGCTGCAGTTCATTGAGAAATATAACATTTCATTATGATGGATTATTAATTGAAGAGTATGCTTTTAATGAAACACCATACTATAGTAAAACACTGAATTATGCTTTATTAGCATCTCAAATGAGAAATAACGTTATGCATCTCGAATTTCCTGAAGGATTTTCACATATTGATTTGTATGCATATAGTCAATCAGATGTTAAAACACTCTATTTGCCAAATAGCCTAAGAACAATAGGTGCATGTGCCTTTAAAGACTGTCATCAATTAACAGAAGTATCTTTATCTCCTAATACCTATTGTAATTCACAAGGGAATTATGATGGTGGAATCTTTAGTGGCTGTGAAAATTTATATAAAGTTATATTTAGAGGTAAGTTGGACAATTATACTTGGTTTGATTCTAAAAAACCTGAAATATTAAGAGGTTTTCATCGAGAAAAAACGTTTATGGGTTGTTATAAACTTAAAGAGATGATTGCATATGAAATCATGTTAGATGATTTTCCTGAAGAATGGAAAAGGTTTGCAATCAATGGATATTTATATGATGAAGAAAGAGAAGAACATTATAAGCAGGAAGTTATTGAAAGTTATGATAAAGAATTATTAAGAAATCCTAAGTTAATTATTCAAAAAACTAAATTTGAAAATCGTTATTCAATATATCAATATATTATTAAACATAAACTAGTTAATGAAGATAATATTGAACAGTTAATTCATCAAGCAACTCTAATGGAAAACACACAAGCTATAGCAAGTCTATTAGAATATCAGAATCAATATTTAAAACATGATTCTTTTGATACATTATTATCACAATTAGAAGAATTATAGAAAGGAATACTATGGATCATCAAAAAGCAGAACAATTAGCAATAGATATCTTAAACTTTATTAAGAGTACACTCAATATACATTATCGCTTCTTACAATCAGCTATTGATGCATTAGAACTTGTTTATGATCCTAATGTGACTATCGCAACTGATGGAATGTATTTCTATTATGATTATTTATATATATTAAGAAACTATAAACAACAAAAAGAAATCATTATTAGAGATTATATGCATTCTTTGTTACATTGTATATTCCATCATCCCTTTATTGGAGAAGTGAATCCTTATTTATGGGATCTTTCTTGTGATATAGCAGTAGAAAGTGTTATTAATAGTTTCCATGATCAATTATTTAAAAACAATAGACAAAAAAAGCAAGAACCTATTATAGAAAACATCAAACATCATACACTTGTGCTAACAGCCGAAAAAATATATCATTATTTAAAATCTCAAAATTTTACTGATGAAACACTTGCGACTCTAAGAGAGAATTTTTATCACGATGACCATTCTATATGGTATCAGTTATCAAAGCAAGACAATAATGAAGAACAAAACAATGAAAAAGAAAATAATTCTCATCAATCTTCAAATGAAAATAACGTAAAAAATTCATCAAATAATAATAACAATGATGCCGATAGTTCATCTACACCATCTCAAGATGAAAGTAATGAAAAAAAGGAAGCAAGTTTGGTTAAAGTTCCAACTAAAGATAATGAAAGTGAAGAAAATTGGAAGGATATATCAGAATCTTTACAAACTGATTTAGAAACATTATCTCAACATTATGGAGATAAAGTAGGTGAAT
>CAZWZD010000271.1:0-3069 GCA_964638235.1 uncultured Erysipelotrichales bacterium | reverse complement strand
ATATCATCGAATTTAATATTTTATCTATATAAAATCTCATTGTTGCTACTATGGATAAAATATTCATAAAACTTTTTTCCATAATATTCTCTACGAAATAATACATTATTCATTTTAGTGCTTGCTCTTAAAATATCACCTTTTACATAATAGCGATATATTTCCAATATATCATTTCTTAATTTATTATATTGTTTTGCAAAATCAATACTAAATTCATCTCCTAATGAAGAATTTTTTATCTTTAAATATGTATTTTTCGTAGCTAAAAAATAATCTTTGTAAAAATCATTATAATCATTTAAATAATTTACATTACAAATATCTATACTTTTGATAAAATCTTTAATCATTTCTCTTTCATTCATTAATATACTCCTCGTATAATACTCAAATATTATAAACGATATTAATATTAAAAACAATATTTTACAAATTTTTAAGTTGTATTATAATAATAAAAAGGAGTGATAAAATGAAGAGATTGTTAATTGTAGTTGATTATCAAAACGATTTTGTTAATGGAAGTTTAGGTTTTTTAAAAGCTTAAGAATTAGAAAGTCATATAGTTCAATTAATCAAAGAATATCAAAATAATGATGATGATATTATTTATACTTTAGATACTCACTATGATAATTATATGGAAACATATGAAGGAAAAAATCTTCCTATACCTCACTGTATTAAAGGAAGTAAAGGCTGGGAATTATATGGTCAGACAAAGGAATTATTAAAAAATGCAAAGTGCTATGAAAAAAATACTTTTCCTTCTTTACAACTTGCTAATGATTTAGTAGATAAAGAATATCAAGATATAACTTTAGTTGGTGTTGTTTCCCATATCTGTGTTATTTCTAATGCAATTATGGTAAAATCTGCTCTACCAAATACACCAATTTGTATTGATTTAAGGGGAACTGCTTCTGCTGATGAAGAAACTCATCAAAAATCTATTGATGTATTAAAATCTTTACAGTTTGAAATAATTGAATAAGAAAGTTTTCTTATTATAAAAGAAATATTATAAAAAGGGATTGTATGCAATTTAAAAAAAGAGTATAATGCTATTAATTAAGGGGGACTTAAAATTATGGAAATAAAAATTGAAAGAAGAGAAACTTTAAAAGCCAAACCAGATCAAAATAACCTAGGATTTGGTAAATATTTTACTGATCATATGTTTTTGATGGACTGGACTACTGAAGAAGGATGGCATGATGCCCGAATTGTTCCATATGGACCTTTACCTACAGATCCTGCTACAATGGTTTTACATTATGCACAAGAAACATTTGAAGGATTAAAAGCTTATCGTGATCCTGATGGAAATGTACAGCTATTTAGACCTGAAATGAACGCTCAGAGAATGATTAATTCTAATAGACGTTTATGTATGGCTGAATTACCAGTAGATATGTTTGTTGAAGCAGTCGAAGCTATTGTTAAATATGAAGAAGATTGGATTCCAACATTACCTGAAACTTCATTATATATTAGACCATTTATGTATGCTGCTCAGCCTGGAGTTGGAGTACATCCAGCAAATCATTATATTTTCTGTATTATTCTATCACCTGTAGGTAACTATTATCCTGAAGGTGTTAATCCTGTTAAGATTTGGGTTGAAGATGAATATGTCAGAGCTGTTAAAGGTGGTACTGGATTTACAAAATGTGGTGGAAATTATGCTGCAAGTATTGCTGCTCAAGTTAAAGCTGAAGAACATGGATATACTCAAGTATTATGGTTAGATGGTGTACATAGAAAATATGTAGAAGAAGTTGGAACAATGAATGTTATGTTCAAAATAGATGGTAAGATCGTAACTGCACCTTTAGAAGGTTCAGTATTACCTGGTGTGACTCGTGATTCTATTATTACGATTTTAAAAGATTGGGGATATACTGTAGAAGAAAGATTATTATCAATCGATGAATTGACTGAAGCTGCTAAAGAAGGAAAATTAGAAGAAGCATTTGGTACAGGTACTGCTGCTGTTATTTCTCCTGTTGGTCAATTGTATTATAAAGGTGAAGAATTTATTATTAATGATTTTAAAACTGGGGAGTTAACTCAAAAATTATATGATACTTTAACTGGTATTCAATGGGGTAAAATCGAAGATAAATTTGGCTGGGTTAAAAAGATTTAAAATGGTATTTTTAGTACCATTTTTTATTATATGATGATATACTTATTTTTGAGGTGAGATTATGGAAGTTAAAGAAATCCAGCAATATTTAGATTGTTTATACAGTCAAGGTGAAAATGAAAAAGCATATGCTTTATTATTAGAACAGTTAAATGATGCTATGATCAATCAAAGGGATGATATTGTTTTATTTTTATTAAGTGAGCTTATAGGTTATTATCGTGTCACTTCACAATTTGAATTAGCTAACCAAATAGCTGCTCAAGCTATAAAAATATTAATAAGTCATAATTTAGAATATACCATTCCAGCTGCTACAACATATTTAAATATAGCAACTCTCTATCGTGCTCAAGGATTATTTCAAAATTCATTAAAAATGTATCAAAAATGTGAAGAAATCTATCATTCTCAATTAGATCCTCTCGATGAAAGATATGCAAGCTTTTACAATAATTACAGCTTATTATATCAAGAAATAGGAGATTATGATAAAGCTTTAAACTATGAAATAAAAGCTTTAGCCATTATTGAAAGATTAGAAGATTGTGAAATAGAAGAAGCGATAACATATACTAATTTATCACAAATTTACTTTGCTAAAAATGATAATCAAAAAGCAATTGAATGTATCAATAAAGCAATCGCTTTATTTGAATTATATGGTCCTCAAGATCCTCATTTCTATGCTGCTCTATCTTCTAAAGCTCAATATCATTATTTAAATAAAGAATACACAAAATCAATAGAATTATATGATCGTGTATTAAACGGAATAGAAAATGCTTATGGAAAAAGTAAAGATTATTATACTATCTTAAATAATAAAAATAAAGTAAAAAAAGAACTGGAAAATATAAAATCTGCTTCAAATTTGATATTGTCTTATTGGGTCAAGTTTGAATATGTCCCGC
>CAZWZD010000270.1:0-3072 GCA_964638235.1 uncultured Erysipelotrichales bacterium | reverse complement strand
ACTGCCATTCCTCTAAACAACCGAGGAATGGAACAACCACCTACCATTTATGACAATTCCCGTATCTGCATTATATCATAATCAATAAAGGAAATCTCGTTTTTGAACAAACAGACCAATAGTTTTTTCAACACAAGATAGCAAAATAAACGTATGAAATCAAATACTTTATAAATACATAGATTTTAAAAGAATTTTGAGCAATCATATGAAAATATAGTGCAAGAATACAGTTTTTACATAATATATAATATATTTAAAGCTGTATTTAGCATTATTAACAATGTCAATAGTAATTTCTTATGATTATCCTAATTACGGCACCAATCTTATTCATAGATAGGTTAAATCTGCCAAGAAATATCTAATTCTTAAAGAAGTCAATCAGATTATCTTTATTTTCGGCAAGAATCCTGATCACTACAGTTTGATTGATACATACAGAACACTAAAAGAACTTTCACTTTCATCTTTGCAGAAAATCAAAGAAAAGATTTTTGAACTTCAAACAATTGAAGAAATCAGAGAGCTAATCAAAAACAGTTAAAATGATATATGTCAAAGACAATGAAATTTTCATTGTCTTTTTTCGTAAATTAATGTCAATAAACTTTATCATTCAATAAAATATAATCTTTATAACAAATATTAAAATTAACTTATAACTGATTATCTTTTGATGAATAGAACATTTTCATTGAATTATTCTTAATAAATGTTGACGAAATGTAAAAATATCGTTATTATAACTTATATATTTAGGGGGATTTACTAAAATGAATAAAAAAATAGTTTTTTTTGATATTGATGGTACTTTATTAGATGAAGAAACACATACTGTACCAGAAAGCTGTTTAGAAGCTATTCATCAAGCACAACAAAATGGACATATTTTAATTGTCAATACTGGCAGACCAATTTCTACAATAGAAAACATTATTACAGATATTGGCTTTGATGGATATGTATGTGGATGTGGCACTTATATAAAATATAAAGAAAAAACTATCTTACACGCAACATTGGATCAAATTATAAGACAGGAAATTATACATAAGGTTTATCAGTGTAATGTTCAAGCTGTACTAGAAGGAGAAAAGGGAGCATTCTTTTCTAAAAACATCACTAATCCTTTAGTTAAAGAATTTAAACAGAGATATAAAAATGCAGGACTATTGGTTGGTGAATATGATAGCAGTGATATAGTAGATTTTGATAAAATGGCTGTTTGGTATGATGAAAAAAGTGATATAGAATCATTTAGAAATTATTTAAAACAATATTTTGAAATTATTCAAAGAGAAGATGATTTTATTGAAGTTGTTCCTTTAGGTTATTCAAAAGCTACTGGTATTCAATTTATCTGTGATTATTTAGATATGGATATTAGTCAATGTATAAGTATTGGAGATTCTACGAATGATCTTGCTATGCTGAAATATACTGAAGAATCTGTAGCTATGGGAAACAGCAATCCAATATTATTTGATAAAGTCACATATATTACAACTGACGTTGATAAAAATGGTATCTATAATGCATTAAAGCATTTTCAGCTTATATAAAAAGAAGCGTGGGGAAAAACGCTTCTTTTTCTGTATTATAGGCAATATGTTTAGGGAGAGGGGTAGCCTATAAATTAATATTATATCGTCTTTCTTAAGACAATTATATAATAATATATACTTATGAATTTAGTGTGAACTTTCATTAATTTTTATTAATTGCCCCTGATAAATTTTTAACTGTATATCTAAGCAATCTGCAAATTCTTTAGAATGAGTTACAACGATAACACATTTATTTTTTTCATGTGCTAATGATATTAAAGTTTGAATAATTCCTTTTGATGTTTCTTCATCAAGATTACCTGTTGGTTCATCACAAAGTATTAAATCAACATCTTTGGCTATCGCTCTTGCAACTGCAATTCTTTGCTGCTGTCCTCCAGATAGTTTTCTAACATCACGTTTTACTTCTTCTTCACTCAAGCCTAATTCTTTTAAGATATTAATTGCGTGTTCTTTTTTATTTGGAACTTTAATATATGAAATATCCATAGCATTCACAACATTCTGATAAGCATTCATATAATGAATTAAATTATATGATTGAAACACCATAGAAACTTTATCCCTGCGATACTGAGATAAACCAATCTTAGATATATCTTCACCATTAAATAATATCTGTCCGCTCTTTGGCTCATCCAAACCTCCTGCAAGAACTAAAGTTGTTGTTTTTCCACTTCCACTTGCTCCAACTATCGCATAAGTTTTACCTACTTCAAAATCATAATTTGCTTCTTTTAGTATATTAACTTGTCTATTACCATCTTTATAAAAATAACTAACATTTTTAAAACTCAATAAAGCCATATTAACCCTCCTTTTTTATTAAAATCTCTCTAGGAGATAGTCTTAAAATATATAATGATGGCAATATAACAGAAACAATACAAATTACAAATGTAATTTCTGCTAAATTAATGATGTTTTCCCCTGTTAATGAAACATCTAATTCTTCAGATTCTGGTGCAGTCATAGCTCTATCTACAAAATTACCTTTATCTTCTATCTCCTCCTTATCATCATTCATATCATCCATATTCATCACCAAATTATCATTGGTATTACTTATTAAAAAACTACTTACTACATTAGATACCATTTTTCCAGTAGCTAATGATAAACAAAATGCTAATATAGCTATAATTCCTATTTCTATTAATTGCTGACCGATAATTTTTATCTTACTTTGTCCCAAAGATAACATAACACCAAATTCGTAAAAACGATTTCTCATTGTAAGAACTAATATCAAACATAAAATTACACTTCCTGCTACAATAACAACCCATAAGAACATATTTGCAAATGATTGCATATTTTCTAATGATGATATACTTCTTTGGTAAATCTGATCATTAGCATCTAAAGTATAAGTATCAAAATCAATATTCGTACTACTTTCAGCCAATTCTTTAAATGCATCAATGTGATCTGGATCATCTAAATAATAAGTA
The DNA here is from genome assembly GCA_964638235.1 of uncultured Erysipelotrichales bacterium. GTDB lineage: Bacteria > Bacillota_I > Bacilli_A > Erysipelotrichales > Coprobacillaceae > MGBC113645. The sequence goes on along the minus strand of CAZWZD010000270.1, from coordinate 47 downwards.
GCACTAGTAATTGAAGTTGTATCACCATTTAATGTTTGAGCTGTTTT
>CAZWZD010000269.1:0-3072 GCA_964638235.1 uncultured Erysipelotrichales bacterium | reverse complement strand
AAAGGCTAGCCTTTTCCTACAAACCTTAATTCCAGTTTCATTTTACAATACACGATATTTCTTTTTCTTTAATATAATTATGACTCCTCCAATACTTACAAAAGCACCTAATACATATGGTACAATTTCCATATTATCACTTGTAGAAACTGGTTTAATTGTTGATGTTGTATTTTCTGTAGTGTTAGTTGTTGTATTTGTTACATTTGTATTAATTGTTGGTTGACTGTCTTTAGAATAGTTTTTGAAGAAGTTCCATATATATTGAGCTTCTGGTTTGTAATTCCAATGTGCTTGATTTTTAATAGCCGCAAATTTCATAATTATACCATCTTCATTAGATAAAGTTCCTTCTAAGGTATCTTTAACTCCTAGTTTAACCCATTGTTGATTATCTAGTTGAATACCATAATATGGATTTAATGATAAATCATAGCTTTGTGAAACAGTAAGTTTATTTATTTTCTGGAAAGCCTGAATAACTGGGAAAATAACACAATTGTTATCTACATTTTGAATATATAAGTTTTCTCCAACTTGGAAACTGTTTTGACTTGATAAATCTACTGGTATCATACCAAAGAAATCGTGATCTCCACATAAATATATCAATGGTACAGAATCTCCATCATATTTATTAGCTAATTCTGTAATTTCTGCCCCATCAACAGCTGGAGCTGATACAGCACCAACTGCAGCAAAAGTATCGCTATATTTAATACCATATAATTCTGAAGCACTTCCACCAGCTGATAATCCCGTAATATATATTCTGTTTTTATCAATTTGTGGATATTTTTCTTCTAACATTTCAATCCATTCAATAAGTTTATCTCCTTCTAAACCATCACAATTAAAATAGTTTGGTCCAGGTTCATGAGTAGAAGAATCATAGACCACATCTTGCCATTCAGGAGCCATAACAATAAATTCTTCTTCACTAGCAAGTTCTACCCAACCTGTTGTTTCTCCCTGTAATCTAGCATCATTTCCATTACCATGTAACGATATTACTAATGGAACTGTTCCTTTTTCATTATTTAATATTGATTTTGGAACATATTCAAACCATGTATATTTTCCCTCACCATTTAATGGTGTATTATAAATAGGATTATATTGAATATTTAACTCATCATAATTAGCTATATTAATCAATAGATATGGTTCTGTATAAGTAGAAGTATCTGCCATATAGAATTCTGTTTTTTCATTATGTTGGCGATAATTCTTAGAAAATACATTATTCCATGCATTTTCAAAAGCTTTGGCTAATGTTTCATTTTCACCAATAGATACTCTCTGTAGAGGATCAATTTCATTTTCATAAAGATTATCATTAACTTTTATAGCATCATTTGCTTTAATATAATAATCTTTAGCAATTTGTGTTGCCTGACTTAAATATGTTGGAACACAGACATTATATTGAAGTCCCTCTTTCATAGTTCCATTATATGTCATAATACCTGCAACTGCATAACATCTTTGTGAAATATAATTATTAACAAAAGTAGCACCATCGTCAATACCAATAACTTTAATATTTGATACACCAGCACCTAACAATTTAATAAATACATCAGCATCTTCACTAGTATATTCACTTCCAGAAATAGGATTAACAACAGTTATACTTGCTGCCCATTCATGTAAATGATTAGCAATTTTCATTTCATCTAATAATTTTTCTGCTTCATATTCACTTAAATTACCACCATAAACATAATAAACAGGTTTTAAACAATCTGAATAATCTATTGAGTATCCTTCATTAGAAGCATTATATGTATAAGTTGTATCCGAAGACTTTGTTAAGTCAACACTTGGAATAAATTCATTTTCTTGTAAAACGCTTATTAATTCATTTTGAATATATGGAGTATACCAGAATAAATATCCTGCCTTTGTAGGATGAATTGGATCAGCCATATAATAATCTCTCATTGTAATATTTGTATTTATGAACGATTCTTCATTCCACATATCAATAACATCGATATTCCATTTATCTTTAACTTGATATAAAGCATCAACCATATTTTGATAATTTGTTTGATATGATGCTTTAATATCTTCAAAATCCATTTGATATTTATCAGCATACTTTTGAATAACTTCATCACTTAAATAAGGATTTGTATAAAACATAACAGGACAATTCCATGTCTGTTTTGCATAAGCTATAATATATTCCATAGCTCCTATACTTGTTGAATAATCAAAATCATCTAAATCCATTGATTGTGATAATTCACCCAATTCAATACCAAGTGAAGCATCATTTGTAGATAATTGAACAACTAATGCATCAAGACTAGTATCTTCTGTTAAACTTCCATTTAATAATTGAGTAATATAACTTATTTCATCTCTTACTCCGTCTACTTTTGCAAGTGGTCCACCAGTAATAGCTTGTTTAATAGAATGACTTCCTGTTAATTTTGCAATATAATCAGGAAAAGATACACTCTCACTTTGATAACCTACAGTAATAGATGATCCTAAATAACCAATAGTTTTATCCTTTAAATAATTGTCTTCTTGCACATTAAGATATTCACAATTCAAGGAAGAACTATTTGCATTTAATAACTCTTCTAATTTGCTATAATTTGTTACTTTTTCTTTATCTTCATCAGCTAACTCATCATATTGACTTTTAATATTAACAGCTTGTAAATATGTCGCTTCAACATTTTCAGCATCTAACATTGTTTCAGGAAGCAATTCAATCTCATTATAAACGTCTTGATCAGTAAAGACCTCCAATTGCTCTACACTATCAACTGCTAATATACTATAACTATTTGTAAAGATAATAGAAATAGCAATAAATAACGATAAAAATCTTTTTTTCATAATTTTTCCCCTTTCTTGTATTCGTTTACATATTAGCATATAAAATCACATATATTCATTTATAAAACGATTTGCTATTTCATAAAATAAAAGAGTCATTCAAATTTAGAATGACTCATATATAAATAAAAAACAGTCCTAAGACTGTATCTATCAAATGGTGACCTGTGCGGGATTCGAACCCGCGAGTGCATGCGTGAAAGGCATGTG
>CAZWZD010000268.1:0-3089 GCA_964638235.1 uncultured Erysipelotrichales bacterium | reverse complement strand
TTCTTTAGCTAATGCTTTAGCATCTTCAAAACTCATATTTTCACTAAAATCAATTCCAGTTTTTTCTTTAATTGCATCTGTCATAGAAATTCTCTTAAATCCAGGAGCTAAAGATAACTGATTTCCTTTATATTCAATATCATAAGTTCCACAAACTTCCATTGCTGCATTAGAAATAATACCTTCAGTTAAATCCATCATTCCTTCCAAATCACTAAAAGCCTTATAAACTTCAATAGTAGTAAATTCTGGATTATGAGTTCTATCCATACCCTCATTTCTAAACAAACGCCCTATTTCATAAACAGCATCCATTCCACCAACTATCAATCTCTTTAAAGATAATTCAGTTGCTATTCTTAAATAAAAATCTGTATCTAAAGTATTATGATGAGTTACAAATGGTCTTGCAGCAGCTCCACCCAAAATTGGATTTAAAACTGGTGTTTCCACTTCAACATATCCTTGATTATCCAAATAATGCTGAATAGAACGAATAATTTTTGGTCTTGCAAAAGCAATCTTTCGAGCTTCCTCATTCATAATCAAATCAACATATCTTCTTCTATATCTTTCTTCAACATCACTTAAACCATGATATTTTTCTGGTAAAGGTCGAAGAGCTTTAGTAAGATGAGTGTATTTACTTGCTTTTACAGATAATTCACCAGTATTTGTTACAAAAACAGTACCTTCAATACCAATAATATCTCCTATATCACTTTTAACAACTAATTCATATTCATCTTCTCCAACTACATCTTTTCTAATATAGATTTGAATTTGTCCATCTCTATCTTGAATATGCATAAAACAAACTTTACCTTTACGACGTTTTGTCATAATTCTTCCAGCAACCTTGCAAGGTACTGCTAATTCATCTAATTCTTCATGAGTCTTTCCAGCATATTGTTCCTTAATAGCCTTAGAATAATGAGTAATATCAAATCTTTGCCCAAAAGGATCAATACCTTTCTCTTTCAATTCTTCTAACTTTTTACGTCTAACTAACTCTTGTTCACTAAACTTTCTTTCTGCCATAATCTTTCTCCTTTTTTTCAAATAAAAAACTCCCATCCCAAAGGGACGAGAGTAATCGTGATACCACCCTAATTCATCTATATATCACTATATAGACCTTGCTAACTGCTAACACAGCCTTGCCTGTAACGTGGCATAACGTCATTTTATCAATTACTATCCAAAATGCAGCTCCTAGTCTTTATTCATCTTAACGATTATTATATGTTCTCACCAGCACATACTCTCTGTAAACATCTTTTTAAGATTACTTCTCTATTCATTGCTTTTTTCATGACTATTATATCTAATTTTTATAATTAGTCAAATACTTTCTTTAAAGTTTATTGAAACTTCTTTGTAATATCTTATCTATTCTCACATAGAAAAAGATACAGCCAATTAAACATAAATCAACAATAACAATAGCCATCATATCAATATAAGAACCTGGTATCAAAATACACATTACAACAACAACTGCCATAATACCAAAAGCAATAAACATTGAAATTATACCAGACATACTTCTTTTAACCGCTGCTGCCTCTTCTTCCCAAAAAAGATTAGGATGTTTTATATCAATCATAATTCCTATATAATTGCCAAATATTGAACCAATTTGAGCAGCAATAAATGAAAATAATATTATTATAGGTGAAATCGGTAAAATAAACATTAACCCTAAATATACTAAAATAATCATAATTTGACTTACAATAAATCCAGATAATACTTTAGCATTTAAAATAGTTATTAATGGAACAGGAATGTATTTCATAAAAATATAACCCGCACCTTCCCTGGAAATAGAAGTTGCTGCAACCATATTACAATTACTAGCTAAAAAACCAATACCTAAACCACCAATAAACAAATACGAAAACAAATGATCAATATACGGAATAAACTCCTGCAGCATTTCAGTAACTTCATTACCTCCTGCACCAATAAAACTAATAACAAATACGATTGGAAGTATAAGTTCAGTTAATATACAATTGACAAAATAAGCAGGTGTTCTTACTAACAGCTTAAGCTCCTTCAATGTATAACTTAATAATATATTCTGCTTTTTTGATTTCTTATTCAACTGTTCATTATTTAAAGCCTTTCTTGATGAATATGTTTCCTCAATACTCAATGCACCTTTAAGATAAAACATCTTTGCTATAACCAAAAATACAATAACAGAAATAACCAAAACTATAAAATATCCTAAAATATATAGATATTTATTAACAAACAAAGCTTGAATTATCATACTTATATGTGGAAACAAATAGCTAAATATACTTGTTAAACTTTGATTCCCTGCTAAAAGCATATTCGTTAATTCTGTTGGATCCATCGTTTGCATAGATGACATCGTTAAAGAAAATCCCATTGCTACTATAATCAACAAAACACTACCAACAACATTAAATAAATCTTTTCTTCTTACAAATGGCACAAAACGCATAATAATGACTATAAATATAGAACATATAGATAAAGGATATATAGGTAAAGTTAAAAACACTATAATATTGATTATCCAAAACAAAGGATTACTATATCCACTTAATGCAAATGCTGCAAATAATGGTCCTAATATCATTAAGCAAAATAAATATTCATAAATAATACAAACTGTTAATTTTGAAGCAATAATACATTCACTCTTAATTGGCAAAGATAATAAATGAAATAAGTCTTTACTAAAATAATATACACTAGGAATAAGAAAAGTAGAAAATATAAATATAATAAAACTTGCTGATTGCAATCCCAAAGCATAAACATAACCACTCTGTCCAAAGGCTGACATCAATGTTATCAACTCTTTAAACATAAAAGTAAATGTTACTATACTTGGAAGCATACATAATAATAAAATAATATAGATCCACTTTTGACTTTTCTTCTTATCTTGATTTAAAGAAGATAATGAAGTTTTTATAAGAACCTTTGTTAAAGAAAAATATTTACTCATCTTTAGTCACCTTCATAAATATTTCTTCTAAATTATCAACATCTTGATACATTTCTTTTAATTCATCTAATGTTCCAAAATATTCTATTTTCCC
>CAZWZD010000267.1:0-3095 GCA_964638235.1 uncultured Erysipelotrichales bacterium | reverse complement strand
CTTATCAATATTCTTATCTTGTAAACATGAGAAAACAATACTTATATTTTTATTATTCTTTACAGATAAAGTTTGAATTAAAGCTTCTATACCAGGAACATTATGAGCCCCATCTATACTAACATGACTATCTTTATACGGAATTGTTTCATAACGTCCTTTCCAACTCGCTTCTTCAATAGCTTTGACTGTAACATCATTATGTAACTTTATCAATTTAGAAGCAATAGTTAAAGCTAATCTAGCGTTAGTTACTTGATATATACCTTGATTATTTAATGTAAAAGACATATCTTTATATTTAAAATGAAATGGATATTTATAAACTTGATACTCAGGAACAACAACCATTCTAACATTATGAACATCACACTGTTCCTGAAGTCTAGCTAAAATAGTTCCTTTAGTTTCACTTGTTATAAATATTTGATTAGGTTTAATGATTCCCATCTTCTCATTAGTAATATCATAAATACTGTCACCTAACTGTTCAGTATGATCCATACCAATATTAGTAATAGCACTTATAATTGGATCAATAACATTTGTCTTATCATTTAAACCACCAATGCCAGTTTCAATAATACGATAATCCAAATCATTAGATTGAAAATAATCAAGCATTATCAAAACATCTATTTCAAACATTGATAATCCATCTTCTTCTATAACATCATAATATTTATTAACATATGAAAGTAAATCTTCATCACTAATAGGTTCATCATCAATTCTAATACGATCATTATGACAAATTAAATATGGAGAAGTAAATGTACCTACTTTATAACCATGTGCATTAAATATACTTCTTAAATAATTAACTGTTGAGCCTTTACCATTTGTACCAGCAATATGAATCATATTTTTTTGTTTCATATTAATTTTACATTTATTTAAAGTCTTTCTAAATTCATCTATTGTTCTTTTATTTCTTTTTGATTCTATATATGCAATTGCATCATCAATATTATCAAACATCATTTAATCCTCCAATCAATAGGATCTATACCTTGACTTATCAAAAACTGATTTGTTTTAGAAAAAGGACATGATCCAAAAAAACCTCTATGTGCTGATAAAGGAGAAGGATGAACACTCTTTACAATAAAATGTTTAGAAGTATCAATCATTCTTTCTTTATCAATAGCTTGTCTACCCCACAAAATAAATACTAAAGGTTTCTCTCTTTCATTCATTTTCTCAATAATATGATCAGTAAAAGTTTCCCAACCTCTACCTTTATGAGAATTTGCTTTACCATCTTCAACAGTAAGTACAGTATTTAGCAATAATACTCCCTGTGCTGCCCAAGCAGATAAATCACCATGATTGGGTATATCAATACCAACATCATCATGAGCTTCCTTATAAATATTAACTAAACTAGGTGGTATTCTCACTCCTCTAGCAACACTAAATGCTAAACCATTAGCCTGATTAACTTCATGATAAGGATCTTGTCCAATAATAACAACTTTAATATCATCATAATCTTTAAAATTAAAACAATGAAAAACTCTTTTCATAGGAGGATAAATCGTTTTACAAGCATATTCCCCTTTAACAAAATCTTCTAATTTTTTATAATAATCTTTTTTTCTCTCTTCATTAATTATCTCTTTAAAATTCATGATTAAAACTACCCCTTTAAAACATACTCCTCAATTAATTCCTTAACTGCACCTTCATAATAATCCTTTTTTAATACTACATCGCTCTTTTGTTTTATATCATCATTACTGCTAGCAACACAAGCACCTAATCCAGCAGTTTCAATCATTTCCAAATCATTATAATTATCACCAACTGCTACACATTGATCAATACCAACACCTAAATAATTAGCTAACCATTCCAATCCTTTACCCTTATCAATTCCTCTAGCATTACATTCCAAATATCTATTAGAAGAAAAAGTAAAACTTATTCTATCTTTATAATCATCATAAATTTCATTTTTTATCTTCATCAGATAATCCATATCTCTTCTTTCAAGTAATACTTTAGCTATCTTATCATCTTTTAAAAATTCCATGTCATATTCATCAATAACCTTAAAATTAGCCTTTTGATCACTCTTCCTTTGAACCTCATCTTCATCTGCATTAAAAATATAACAACAATCCAAAGTAAAAATTAAAACGCAAACATCATATTTTTTAGCTCGATCAAAAATTTCTTTTGCTTTTTCATAACCCAAACCATTAAAATATAATATTTTTTCATCCTTATTTTCAATAATCAAACCACCATTAAAACATACAGAATATTCATTTGCCATTTGATATGTACCAATCTCTTTTAAGATTTCATAAATCATATTAAATGATCTACCTGTTGCAGGAACAAATTTAATTCCCTGTTTCCTTGCTTTATCAATAGCCTTTCTATTAAAATTAGGAACATGGTGATTAACTAATAATGTTTCATCTAAATCTGATAATATGACCTTATACATAATTTCCCTCCTACAATTCATCAAGATGATTTCTCATATAACTTATTAAAATTTGATCTAATGGATTTTTTTCATATAACTCATAATACTGATTATCAAAATCATCAAAATGATAAATCTTATCCAATGTTTCATAATCTTCATCACTATCTATTTGAGATAAATCATTAGCACTAATAAACTGTGAATATAATTCAGCATATTCATTTGCTCCAATAATTTCTAAATTTTCAATCACATAATCTGAAAGATCTCCACTTGAATTTTCAAAGAATTGACAGATACCACCATTTTGAATTTCCATATCCATGTAACTAATTACATAAAATACTCTTTTTGTTCCATTCAATTCATTATAATATTCTAAAACATCTTTATCTTTCATATCAGTTATAAGAATTTTTGTATATAATGCATCATAAAGCTCTTCATCATTCATAGAATTATAATCTATTGTTTGATTACAACCCATAAATAACAAAGAAAAAATAAATAACAAGAACTTTTTCATCATTTTCACCAGTTATTAGTATATCACTTTTTTATTCAAAATAGAAATAATTCATAAATAAAGGCACTCTTTTTCGCCACTCATATTCATTATGAATAGCACCTTCAAAATATTCATAATATA
>CAZWZD010000266.1:0-3100 GCA_964638235.1 uncultured Erysipelotrichales bacterium | reverse complement strand
TGACTCATCTAATGCAGTATAATCCTTAACAGTTACTTTATTTGATAAAAAAGGCAATAAATAATGAATATCTGTTTTAAATAAATAACCTTCTTGATACAAATCTCTCAATCTTAAAAATATACAGCCTAACAAGTGTTCAAAACTTCTTGTTACACTATGATAATAGACTTGCCAATACATATGATATCTTGCTAAAATATAATTTTCTATTGCATGTACTCCTGATTCTTTAAAAACAATCTTTCCGTTTTTTACTCGCATAGTTCTTAAAATCCTTGACAAATCAAAATGTCCATATGTTGTTCCACTCATGTAGGAATCTCTTAAAAGATAATCCATTCTATCAGCATCTAATTGACTTGATACCATCTGTATTAACAAAGGATTTGAATGTTTTTTACTTATTATAGAGGCAACATTTTTAGGTAACTCTTCATTTAAACATGATAAAATACGATGAACATCACTATCTTTTAAAATCATATCTATTGTCATCTGTTCATGATTATTAGAAAAGACATATTCAAAAGAATGAGAAAAAGGTCCATGACCTATATCATGCAGCAATGCTGCACACATGACACATAACTTATCATAATCACTTATATAATTCTTCAAACAATCACTATTTATCATTTTTCTTACTATTTCGTAAACACCCAAAGAATGACCAAAACGAGAATGTTCAGCACTATGAAAAACTTGATAAGTTCCACCAAGCTGTTTTATCCTTTTTAAACGCTGCATCTGTTCACTATTAATAAGCTGCCATATTATTAAATGATCAACATGAATATAATCATGCACAGCATCTCTAAATACTTTCTTTTCATAAAGTTCATTATTTTCTAAAAGAAATGTATCTTTAAACATACAATCACCTTCTCTTTTAATTCTAACATAATAAAAAAATTAAACAACTACGATAATCAGGTAAAATAAAAAGCATAGCAAGTATGCTTTTTAAGATAATATTTCTAATACTTCTGTTTCATCTTTTATATTAAATATAGAATCCAATAAATCATTTAATTTATTTAATGGACTATAATCAATTCTAAATTCTACATCATGCGATAGATAATGAAACTTTTTTCTTAACAATCTAACAATAATTTGTCTATAAACTTCTTCCATTATTTTCTGTCACTCAAAATCTGATTAAATATACTCAAATTGAGATATGGTCCTTGTACACTCCACAACCGTTAATTTTCAGCTAAGTCAACGCTACATTTCTACAATGGTTTGACTTTCACTATTATTGTCTTGTCAAATCAGTACAAATGTTATCCACTCTACGATGAATTTTTGTACCTTGAGCTTATGCTTTCGTATATTTGATCTTTGAGCGATTTTCCTTTCTTTAAATTTTCATATTTACGCGATAAACATTTTAATTTTGCTGACTTATTGATATTCTTATAATTTTTTCGTTTGAAATAACTACAAGATCTTTAATACCTAAATCAATTCCAATACCAGAGTTTCTGTTGTTTGCGATTTTTGTATCAGGAACTTCTATAAGAACTGATACAGTTCTATTCTTAGTTTCTTATAGATACTTGTCATAAGTATAATAACGTTTATTATGGAGTTTTGTTTGCTTTAAGTATTCCTTCTCTGTATTAACAGAAGTGCCTAATAATTCAGCAAAATCTTTTGATTTGTAATTTGTGATATTTAATATGTTCATATGCTTTATTTTTTTGAACATATTTAATCACTATTATAAATAAATTTGATTGCTTAACAAATCCTCCTTTCCACCCTATCATAACACTGTTTATTATCTATGTCATTGGACAATGTATCCAATATTCAACGACAAAGTTATTTTAGACTATCTTTATTTACTATAACATCAACTAATTTTCCATTGACACATTTAATCAAATCATTTGGATCTAATATAACTTGTAAACCTCTTTTTCCAGCACTTACTGCTATTTTTTTATTATTTAATATATCTTTTTGAAAATATGTTTCAAACTGCTTTTTCATACCTATTGGAGAACACCCTCCTCTGATATATCCACTAACTGATAACAAATCTTTCTGATGAACCATTTCCACTTTCTTATTGCCACTTACTTTTGCTAACTTTTTTAAATCTATTTCATCTAACACAGGTATACAACATACTATATAACCTTTAGCTGACTTTAAAACAAGAGTTTTATAAACTTCATTTGCATTCATATTAACCTGCTTTAAAACATGATCACCGCTCAAATGATTTTCATCATATTCATATTCTTTTATTTCATATTTAATTTTTTTAGAATCTAAAATTCTTAAAGCATTCGTTTTTATCTTCTTTTTCATCATAATCACCTAACCATGTTTATTATAACATTTTTTTCATGATAAGATTAAAATTCAGATTTATTTTTGTTATACTAAAGATGAGGTGAATCATTATGAATCATAAAGAACGCTTTATACAAATATACAAAGAAAATATAAAAAGAGAAGGATCAGATAAACTATTAAACTTTTTACTATCAAATCATTCTGACTTCTTTACTGCTCCTGCAAGTACAAGATTTCATGGAAGTCATGAAGGTGGATTAGTAGAACATAGTTTAAATGTTTATGATTGCTTAAAAGATTATTTAAGCAGAGATAGAGCTATCAAAGAGTATCATATGAAATACAGTGAAGAAACAATCGCAATCGTTGCTTTGCTTCATGATATATGCAAAATAAATTGCTATACAATTCAAATGAGAAATAAAAAAGAAAATAATCAATGGTTTCAAGTTCCATATTATGAATTTAAAGATCCAATGCCTTATGGTCATGGTGAAAAGAGTGTCTACATGATTAGTGGATATATGCGTTTAACTAGAGAAGAAGCGTTTGCTATTAGATATCATATGGGATTTGCAGGAAATGAAGATGTTAGAAATGTTGGCAGTGCATTTGAAATGTTTCCATTAGCCTTTGCCCTGTCTACTGCTGATATGGAAGCCACATATTTTATTGAAAAAGAAGAATGATATAAGTTTTTAACATTAAATAAACCAGAAATAAAACATAATTTGAATACCCATAATCCACAGGTAAGCCAATTTGTTAATCAATTTGACAT
>CAZWZD010000265.1:0-3144 GCA_964638235.1 uncultured Erysipelotrichales bacterium | reverse complement strand
TGAATCAATGATTATTTTAATTATTGTACTTTTTTAAGTGCGAAACTTGAGTTAATAATTTATAAAAAACACTTAACAAAATACTGTTAAGTGTTTTAATGTTCTATAATTTATTACATTCTTCTAGCCATGCACTAACATCACTATCACTTGGCATTCTTAAATCGCCTCTAGGAGATAAAGCAACTGAACCAACTTTTGGACCATCAGGTATACAAGAACGTTTAAATTGTTGTGTAAAGAAACGTCTATAGAATAGTGTTAGCCATTTTTTGATTGTTTCCTTATCGTACTTATTTCCATATGTCAAACAAGCAATTCTATAAAGTTTTGATGGTTCGTAGTGGAAACGAGCATGATGATATAAGAAGAAATCATGCAATTCGTATGGCCCAACAATATCTTCTGTTTTTTGTGTGATTTTGTCATCATCAGCAGGTATCAGTTCAGGTGATACTGGAGTATCTAATATGTCTTGTAAAACTGCTTCTAATTTTTGTCCTTTATATAATGATGAAATGTAATCAACTAAATATCTTACTAATGTTTTAGGAACAGAAACATTAACAGCATACATACTCATATGATCACCATTATATGTAGACCAACCCAAAGCAACTTCTGATAGATCTCCCGTACCAATAACGATACCACCAACCTGATTTGCTATATCCATTAGAACTTGAGTTCTTTCTCTTGCTTGACAATTTTCATATGTGACATCATGGATAGTAGAATCGTGATTAATATCTTTGAAATGTTGATTAACAGCGTTTCCAATGTCTACAGTTAAAGAAGTAACGCCACATTCTTCCATCATAGTTAAGGCATTATTTTTTGTTCTGCTTGTGGTACCAAAGCATGGCATTGTAACAGCGATAATATCTGTTAAAGGATATCCAAGTTTTTGATAAGCCATAGTTGATACTAACAATGCAAGAGTTGAATCTAAACCACCTGATATTCCAATAACAACTTTCTTTATATGAGCAGCTTTTAATCTTTGAATGAGAGCGTGTATTTGAATATCAAATACTTCTTTACATCTTAACGCTCTTAAATTATCTTGACTAGGAACAAAAGGATGAGGATCATAATATCGATTTAAATTTAAATCTACATTTTCTAATGCAAACTCAACGCTCCAGTATGAATTATCAAAATGATTATGATAAGTTGTCATTTCAATTCTTTCTCTAACTATTTTTTCTAAATCCATATCTGCATAAATAATACCATTTTCATATTGTTTAGATTCTGCTAACTTACTGCCATTTTCTAATATTAAATGATGTCCACTAAATACAACATCAGTGCTTGATTCACCTAAACCAGCATTTGTATATACATATCCGCATACGCATTGAGCACTGTGAGTTGAAATTAATTGTCTGCGATATTCACTTTTGCTAGTTAAGTCATTACTTGCTGAAGCATTCAATATTAATGTTGCTCCATTAAGACAATGTAATGTGCTAGGTGGCAGGGGTGCCCATACATCTTCACATATTTCTAAAGCTATTTTTAAATAGGAATGATTTAAATCTTCAAATATAATTTTTGTACCGAAAGGAATACTTTCATTTCCGATTTTAATATTAATGTTATCATTTGGAGCTTTATCAAAATGTCTAACTTCATAAAATTCATGATAGTTAGGAATATATGTTTTAGGAACAATACCTAATATTTTTCCATTGTTGATTACAGCAGCACAGTTATATAATTTGTTTTTGACCTCGATAGGCAAACCAATAACAACAACCATATTTAAATCTTTTGTTTTTTTTGCAATATGTATTAATTGAATTTTTGCTTCGTTTAAAACTCTAGATTGAAAGAATAAATCTTGTAAAGTATAGCCTGTTAAACATAATTCAGGAAATACTAAAATTTGTGCTTTATTGTTATGAGCTTCATTGATTAATTTAATAATTTCTTGACTATTTTTTTTAACGTTTGCTAGAGCAACTTCGAAAGAAGCACTTGCAACTCTTAAATATCCATCTTTCATAAATTTACCTCCAACTGAATTTATTATAGCAAAAAATATGTTTTTTATAAATATTTTTCAAAAGACTTGTAAATTTAATTAATCTGTGTTATTGTATTAGTGTATTAATACAGTAAGGAGGAAGAAAATGAATAAATTTGATTCTAATATTCCTATCTATATTCAAGTTATGGATACTATGAAAATGAATATTATTAGTGGTAAATTAAAGCCTGGAGATAAAATTCCTTCAGTTAGAGAGTTAGCATTAAACTTGAGTGTAAATCCTAATACCATTCAAAAGGCTTTAAGTGAATTGGAAAGAGAAGGTTTTTTGAAAACTCAAAGAGCCGTGGGAAGGTATGTTTGTGATAATCGGGAACTTATTGAAAAAAACAGGAATATAGAAATTAATAAGAAAATAAGTGCATTTGTTAATGATATGGAAAACCTAGGGTTAAATCTTGAAGAAATAAAACAATGTGTTAATGATTTAAAGGAGGATAATCATGAGTGAGTTGATTAAAATAAATGAATTGAGTAAATCGTATGGTAAAAAAACTGTCTTAAAATCTGTTGATTTAACATTGACGAGTGGAAAAATCGTAGGATTATTGGGACCAAATGGCAGTGGTAAAACAACTTTGATTAAAATTTTAAATGGATTGCTTAAGGATTATGAAGGTGAAGTATTGATTGATGGAAAGGCGATAGGTAAACAAAGTAAAGCTATTATATCTTACTTGCCTGATGAACCATATTTTGAAAATTGGATGACTACTACTGATGCAATTAATATATTTAAAGATATGTATAAAGATTTTAATGAAGAAAAGGTTCTTTCTTTAATGGAACAGTTTCAAATAGAAAAAAAGCAGAAGATTAAGAATTTATCTAAAGGTATGAAAGAAAAGTTTCAGTTATCTTTGGTAATGAGCAGAAAAGCAAAAATCTATATATTAGATGAACCTATTGGTGGAGTGGATCCGGCTGCTAGAGATTTAATTTTAGACACAATATTAAACAATTATGATAAAGATGCATTAATATTGTTATCAACACATTTAATTAGTGATATTGAGAATATTTTTGATGAGGTTATCTTTTTAAAGCAGGGTGAAGTGTTATTGCATGAAAATAGTGAGGATTTA
>CAZWZD010000264.1:0-3147 GCA_964638235.1 uncultured Erysipelotrichales bacterium | reverse complement strand
ATTTTCTTCTTTGAATAATAGTCTGCCACTTTTAATTAATCTGTACACTTTTATAAATTTGTCACAAGAATTTGGACTTTTTGTTTTAGCACATTTTATTTTTGTATTGATATATATGAGAAAAATAATCAAAAATGAAAAAATTTATATCTAATCAATCAAAAATTTTTGATTCTACGATACGTATTCAAATTTTAGCTAGTTTATATACTTCACCTTTAACATATAGTCAATTAAAAAAAGTATGCCAATGTGCTGATGGTGCAATGACCAATCATACTAATAAACTTTATGAATCAGGATTTATAAATGCAAAAAAAGAATTTGTAAATAAAAAACCTCAGACAACTTATTCAATTACTGATTTTGGAAGAAAATCATTTGAAGAATTTGTACAACTTTTAAACGAAGCATTAGATAAAAAAGAATAAATATATGAAAAGAATTATTACTATCTTTATAGCAATTATCACATGAATATTATGTATAATAATAGTTAATTAAGAACTGTTATCTTTATGGATAGCAGTTTTTTGATAACAAATATTATCTTGGATTAGTATATTAAGAGTAAGTAATGGAATTTATACTAATAAAACAAGTCTTTTTTTGTATTAAACAGAAAGAAATTATATAAATTTAGGAAATGATGACAAAAATATGTGAAAATTTTATAAAAGTATTGGACAAGTGATTGAAGTTTCTCTATAATGGAAACATACACGAAAAAATAAAAGGGGGATGTCAATTATGGCACAAGAGAGAGTTTATAACTTTTCAGCAGGTCCATCAATGTTGCCTGAGCCAGTTTTAAAGAAAGCGGCTGAACAAATGTTGAATTACGAAGGAACAGGAATGTCTGTTATGGAGATGAGTCATAGATCGGCTTCCTATTTAGATATATTTAATAATACAAAAGCATTATTAAAGAAAGTAATGAATGTACCAGATGATTATGAGATTTTATTTTTACATGGTGGAGCTACTCAACAGTTCTCTATGATTCCATTGAATTTCTTAAAAACTGGTAAAGCTGATTATGCAGTTACTGGAAATTTTTCAAATTTAGCTTATAAAGAAGCAACTAAATTTGGAGATATTCATGTTGCTTATGATGGTAAAGATGGTAATTATACACATGTTCCAACACAAGAAGAATTAGATTTAAGTGATGATGCTGATTTCTTGCATATTTGTGCAAATAACACAATTTTTGGTACTGAGTATAAATATGATCCAGTAGTTAAAAATGGTTTTGTAGTGGCAGATATGTCATCTAACATTTTATCTCAAAAAGTAGATGTATCTAAATATGGTTTGATTTATGCTGGTGCTCAAAAGAATATGGGTATTGCAGGTTTAGGTGTTGCGATTGTTAGAAAAGATATTTTAAATGGTGCTAAGGAGTTTGCACCTGTATTAATGGATTATCAATTAATGGCAAAGAAAGATTCTATGTACAATACTCCTAGTGCATATGCTATTTATATGTGTGGATTAGTATTAGAATGGGTTGATAATAATGGTGGGGTTGAAGCTATGTATGAACGTAGTATTAAAAAATCTCAAATGTTATATGATTATTTAGATCAAAGTGATTTTTACAATGCTCCTGCTGATAAGGAATGCAGATCTAGAATGAATGTGACTTTTACAACTCCTAATAAGGAATTAGATGCTAAGTTTGTAAAAGAAAGTATTGCAGCAGGTATGACAAATTTAAAGGGACATCGTTTAGTAGGTGGTATTAGAGCTTCTATTTATAATGCTATGCCTATTGAAGGTGTTGAAAAATTATTGGATTTTATGAAGAAATTTGAAGGAGAAAATAAATAGGAGATATTTATGTACAATATAAAATTAATGAATAAAATCTCAGAAGTGGGATTAAAAAAATTGGATGAAAATTATAATTATGGTGAAGATGTTGATAATGAAGACGGAATTTTAGTTCGTAGTGCTTCTTTGCATGATTATGTGTTTAATGATAATTTAAGAGCAATTGCAAGAGCAGGGGCTGGAGTTAATAATATTCCATTAGATAGAGCAAGTGAAAGTGGTGTTGTTGTTTTTAATACTCCAGGAGCTAATGCGAATGCTGTTAAAGAATTGACTTTATGTGGATTGTTTTTAGGAAGTAGAAAGTTGATTGAAGGTCATGAATGGATTAATCAGCAAACAGGAGATGTAGCTAAACTTGCTGAAAAAGGAAAGAGTCAGTTTGTTGGTCCAGAGATTGATGGAAAGAAATTAGGTGTTTTTGGTTTAGGTGCTATTGGAGTTAGTGTTGCGAATGCTGCTACTAAATTAGGTATGGAAGTTTATGGTTATGATCCATATATTTCTGTTAGTGCTGCTTGGGGTATGAGTAAATGGGTTAAAAATGCTCAAACAGTAGATAATTTATTTACTGAAAGTGATTATATTACTTTGCATGCTCCTAGCAATAAAGAAACTAAAGGGTTGATTAATAAAGATACAATTGCAAAGATGAAAGATGGTGTTGTTATCTTAAACTTTGCAAGAGGTGATTTAGTTGTAACTGAGGATATTATTGAAGCAGTGAAATCTGGAAAGGTTGCTAAATATATTACTGATTTTGCTGATGAAGCATTATTAAATAAGGAAAATATTATTGTTTTCCCACATTTAGGGGCTTCTACTCCTGAATCAGAAGATAATTGTGCACGTATGGCTGTAAATGAATTAAAAGAGTATTTAGAGAATGGAAATATTATTAATTCTGTTAATTTCCCATATGTAAATGAACCTAGAACTACACTTCATAGAGTATGTATTATTCATAAAAATGTACCAAATATGTTAGCTCAATTTATTAATAGATTTGCACAAAATAATATTAATATTGAAAACATGGTTAATAAAGCAAAAGGTGATTATGCATATACTATTATTGATACAAATGATACTATTGCTGATCCAAAAGAAACATTTAAAGTTTTAGAGAATGTTATTAGAGTAAGAATTATTAAATAAATAAGAAGCAAATCAGAAATGATTTGCTTCTTTTAGTAGTTAATCTAAATCTTCACCTTGTGACGCAATAACTTTCTTATACCAATAGAAAGAATCTTTTCTCATACGTTTCATTGAACCTGTATCATCATCATGTTTATCAACATAAAT
>CAZWZD010000263.1:0-3148 GCA_964638235.1 uncultured Erysipelotrichales bacterium | reverse complement strand
TCATTGAAAATTACAAACCTGGAGATTCTTTCCAATTTGTAAGAAATGGATATTTCTGTATTGATACAAAAGACTCTACTGAAAATGAATCAGTATTTAATAGAATTGTTTCATTAAAAAGTTCATTTAAATTACCAAAGAAATAAAAAGATTGTCATTATAGTGACAATCTTTTTATTTCTAATAATTATCTAAATATTTTATATCTATCAATTCAATCAATACAAGCTGATTTTTCATGAACAACAATTTTATTATTCCTTGCGTATCAATATTAAATATTACTTTATCATGTAGTAATATAAAAACCAAAATAATATTTCCTATCAAAACATACCCATTTATCCATCTTGTTTATATTTAAAAGTATTTTATCCTTCCTATTTGATAATCCTTATTTCCCATATTTTCTTTGATGTGCAGCCGTAATCAAACCTTGAAATAAAGGTTGTGAGCGATTGGGTCTTGAAGTAAATTCTGGATGGAATTGACACCCTACATAATACGGATGATCTTCAACTTCTATTATTTCTACAAGATTTCTTTCTGGATTGATTCCTGCTACAGTTAGTCCATTTTCCACAAGTACATCTTTATATTTATTATTAAATTCATATCTATGTCTGTGTCTTTCTTTAATCATTTCTTTATTATATAGACGATATGCATGAGTTCCTTTCATAAGATGACAAGCATAATCACCTAATCTTTGCGTACCCCCCATATCTTCCAAAGATTGATCTGACATTAAATTAATCACTGGATTTTTAGTGATTTCATTGAATTCCAATGAATTTGCATCTTTTATTCCACAAACATTTTTAGCATATTCAATCGTCATTAACTGCATACCTAAACAAATTCCTAATAATGGCACTTTATGAACTCTAGCATATTCAATAGCATCAATCATTCCCGGAATACCTCTTTCACCAAAGCCACCGGGCACAATCATTCCATCAGCATTTTTTAACCTTTCAGCAATATTATTTTTATTAAGATCCTCAGAATTAATAAAGTCAATATTAACCACACTATTTTCATAATAACCAGCGTGTCTTAATGCTTCATTAACTGATAAATAAGCATCAGGTAATTGTACGTATTTTCCAACTAATGCTATATTTAATTCTTGGTGCAAATTTTTTACTCTATCAACTAATGCATCCCATTCTTCCATATCTGCAACAGGTGCATCTAATTGCAATTGTTTTAATACAAGATCATCCATTCCCTGATCTAATAACATTCTTGGCAGTTCATATAGATTTTCTACATCATAATTAGAGATAACATTCTGTGTAGGTACATTACAGAATAAAGATATTTTATCCTTTAATTCTTTTTCAATATGCTTTTCACTTCTACATACTATAAAATCAGGTTGAATACCTAAACCTCTTAATTCTTTTACACTATGCTGTGTTGGTTTTGTTTTCACTTCATGACTTGCTCCAATATAAGGAAGTAACGTTGTGTGAATATACACAGTATTAGCGTAACCTAAATCCAATCTTACTTGTCTAATTGCCTCTAAAAAAGGTAAACTTTCTATATCACCAGTTGTTCCACCTATTTCTGTAATAATAATATCAGCATGAGAACTTGATGCAGCAGCATATATTCTTTCTTTAATTTCATTTGTAATATGTGGTACAACCTGTACAGTTGCTCCTAAATAATCTCCTCGTCTTTCTTTAGAAATAACATTACTATAAATTCTACCTGTCGTAATTGATGAGTTTTTGTTTAATGCCTCATCTATAAATCTTTCATAATGTCCTAAATCTAAATCTGTTTCCGCACCATCACTTGTGACAAAAACTTCCCCGTGTTGATATGGTGACATTGTTCCCGGATCAACGTTTATATAAGGATCTAATTTTTGCATAAAAACTTTTAAACCTCTTTGTTTGAGAATACGCCCTAAAGAAGCCGCAGTTAATCCTTTTCCTAATCCTGAAACTACACCACCTGTTACAAATATATATTTAGCCATTTTTCATGTACCTCCTAATCATTTATAAAATAAAAAATACCTCCCTGTGGAAGACATGGTATGTGCCCTTTACTATTCTAACAATATTAAAAATTTATTGCAATAATAAATTTATAATTCTTTTGAAAAATATCTATTATATTAATTTCTATCTTTTTATTTAAAGACCTGTCAGAAAAAAAGAAGCTTTCGCTTCTTTTTGAGTATAAGTTTATTTTGGGAGAGGGGTTACTTATACTTTTATGTCGTCTTCATCTGACATGATTAATATAGCTTATTTATTTGAATTAAATATGAACTTTATCTTAAGTTACATATAAATTATTTATTGTGACGCAAAAAAAGAAGCTTTCGCTTCTTTTTTAAGTATAAGTGAATATTGTGGGAGAGGGGACACTTATACTTTTTTATGTCGTCTTCATCTGACACGATTAATATATCCCATTTATATGAATTAATTATGAACTTTATCTTTATATTTATCGTCAAAAAAAGACAGGCTGTCAAAACCTGTCCTTTTAGAAATTATTTTTCAAATTTATTTTTGTAATCATAAATTGTGTGTAAGATTTGTTCCATATCTTTAACCATAGGCATTCTAGGGTTAGCTGGAGTACATTGATCTTCATATGCGTTCATAGCAATTCTATGAATTGATTCTTCCCAAGCAGCTTTATCAATACCTTGAGATTGAACGTTAGAAGCAACTCCTACTTTTAAGCATAATTCTTCACAAGCATCTGCGAACATTTGTACACCTTCAGCAGGATTCTTTGGATTTAATCCAATTAATTGAGCTAATTCCATATATTTAACATCTGCTTTATAGTTTTCGATTTTTGGCCAGATATTTAATTTAGTTGGAATAGTTCCGTTATATCTAATAACGTGTGGTAATAAAATACCATTAGTTCTTCCATGAGGAATATGCCATTCTCCACCAATCTTATGAGCTAATGAGTGGTTCATACCTAAGAATGCATTAGCGAATGCCATACCAGCAATTGTTGCTGCATTATGCATTTTTTCTCTAGCTAATGGAGTTCCTTTAGTAACTGATTCTTCTAAGTAATCAAATACTAATTTAACAGCTTGTTTAGCCCATCCATCAGTAAAGTCTGATGCTAAAATTGAAACATAAGCTTCAAC
>CAZWZD010000262.1:0-3153 GCA_964638235.1 uncultured Erysipelotrichales bacterium | reverse complement strand
CTTCTAGTCATTGAGGATTAGAATCACTTTCTGATTATATTTTGTTATTTCTTAGTTCAAATCATATGAAAAAAAGAGTATAATCTGTCTAAAGTGGGTGTAAGTATGGAAGTATATGATAAGTTAATTAAGCCAATACGAGAAGTTAATTATTTAAGAGTTGAGAACGTAGATAGATATAGAGTTATCATAAGATATTTTTTCTTGGAATATGAAAAAATTCATTATTGGCTGCACAAAGAAGATGTTTATTCAATGATGATAGAAACACATATGTTTGAAAATTATACTATGGATCAATGTCAGCAAGACTTACAAAGTTTAGTTGATTGGGGTAATTTAACAGCTATTCAGGATAGTAATAAGGTAAGGACAATTGAAGATTTTAAGAATAAGAAATACAGATATCAGCTTAGTGAATATAGTGTTGAAATAGAAAGAATGACTATTAGGTTAGAGAAACTAGAAACTGAAGGAGCTTCACTTGAACCAACGTTATTAGAAAGAATTTATAATCAGTTAATGCAGTATGAGCAGATGCAAAATAAAAATACAATGGAAATAAATGGCTGGCTCCAATTGTTGTTGACCGATTTTATTAGGTTGAACCAAAATTATCAAGACTATATTAAAACATTAAATAGTGCTAAAGCAGAAGAATTAATGAAAACAACAGAATTTCTTGTTTTTAAAGATAAATTAATTAATTATCTAAGAACATTTGTAATGATTATGCAAGATAAAGGTGGTTTAATTGCTGATTTATTGAAGCATATTAATGAAGATGAATTAGATTTTCTTTTAAAAAAAGCAGCTGAATATGAATTATCAATACCACGTTTAGATGTAGAATTAGTTTTTGAGGATGTTTATACAAATTTTAAAGATAAGTGGAATAGTTTATATAGATGGTTTATAGGAACAAACGGAATAAGCGAGATGGATAGACTTTATGATGTGACGAATGAAATTATTAGAAAAATGACTCGCTATGCACAACAGATTGCTGAAATGACGAATAGGGGTTCTAATCGAAAAGAATTATATTATCATTTAATCAATGTATTTGGAAAATGTGAGGATATTAATGAAGCCCATAAACTGAGTGCTTTTGTTTTTGGTGTTGAAGATTGTATTCATTTAAATTATATCAAACCAAGAATGAGTGATGATATCAATGGCTCTGTTTTTAAAGAAAGTCCTTCTGCAATTAGTTTTGATCCTCATTCTAGAATTGCAAGAAAGAAATATGTAAGAAAACCAGCAAATGATTATACTTTAGAAAGAGAAATGCAAAGAATCGAAATAGAAAAACAATTAGAACAAGAAAAAGAAAGAATTAATCAATTAATAGATAATAATACAATTGATTTTAAAAATTTACCAACAATTCACGCTTCTACTAGAAAAAAGTTGCTTACATGGTTGTCAAAAGCACTTGAGCAGCCTGATTTTATTAATAAAACAGATGAAGGTGATATTTATTATATTGATGATGACAAAATGAATGAAGAAATTGTAATGAAATGTGAAGATGGAGAATTTGTAATGCCACATTTTAGAATCATTTTTAAGAGGAAAGAATAATGAATACGAAAGAGATGCTTTTATCAAAAAAATGGATTATAAAAAAAGATAATCCAGAAATATATTATAAAATTAAAGATGAAACAAAGGAATTGAGAAAGTTATTTCAAGATAAATTTGGATATTCTTTAATTGTACATAATCAATATATTAAATTAGATAAAATTCCAGGTAAAGCTGAACCGTGGATGGGAATAGTTGATTTTACTAGTATTGAAGAATATCAATTGTTTTTATATGTATTAATCTATCTAGAAGATATGGAAAATGAAGAACAATTCATATTATCATCATTAACTGAATATATTCAAATTCAATTAAAAGTTAATGAAGAATATTGGTTAGTATTTAGTCATAGAAAGATGTTTGTTAATGTATTGAAATATTGTTTGAAACAGAAATTAATTATTCAAAATGATGGAAATGCTGATTTATTTACAAAAGATAATGATATAGAAGTTTTATTTGAAAATACAGGTTTATCAAGATATTTTATGAGAAATTTTATGACTGATATTTTTGAATGGAATGATCCAGAAGATTTTATGCAAAATGAATGGATCGAAGAAAGTGAAGATAGAGGAATTGTAAGAAGGCAAAGAATTTATAGAAGATTGTTATTGTCATTAGGTATTTATAAAGAAGATGAACAGAATGATGATTTTAGTTATATTCGACACTATAGAAAGAGAATGGAAAATGATTTTAATCAAATTTTTTCCTGTGATTTACAAGTTTATCATTCAAGTGCATATTTAATTCTAGATGAAGAAGAAAAAGTAGGAAGATTTTTTCCAAGATCAACTGCATTAGATGAATTGATGATTGTTTTCTTTTCTCAATTAAGAAAAGGTATAAAAAATAAAGATTATCCTTGCGATAAAAATGAAATAACAGCTATAAAAATAAGTACAGTTATTAATATTTTAACAAGAATTATAAGAATAAATCATAAATATTTACCAGCTACATATAGACAAAAAACAAATGAACAGTTATGTAGTTTAGTGTTAAATAGAGCAGAACAATTAGGATGTATTGAAGTGAATAAAGAAAATATAACTTTTTATCCAGTAATTGGAAAATTAGTAGGACAGTTTGAGGAGGAATAAAATGAAGCGTTGGCATATGAATAAATTGGGGCTAGTAGATTTTTGGTGCTATCATGACGATGAATTATTCTTTGATCATGGACATATGTTATTAAGAGGAAGTAATGGTAGTGGGAAATCTGTAACTATGCAAAGTTTTATTCCATTGCTATTAGATGGGAATAAAAGCAGTGAAAGACTTGATTCGTTTGGAAGTAAGTCACGAAAGATGGATACTTATCTTATTGATGAAAATAGTGATAGGGATGAGCGTATTGGTTATTTATATATTGAGTTTAAAAAAGAAGATATGGAAGTATATAAGACTATTGGTATGGGACTTCGTGCTAGAAAGAATAAATCTTTACAATCATGGTATTTTGTGATAGAAGATGGAAGAAGAATAAATGTAGATTTTAAGTTAATGGAAAATGGATTGACTTTGAGCAAGAAGCAATTAGAGAATATTTTAGGT
>CAZWZD010000261.1:0-3173 GCA_964638235.1 uncultured Erysipelotrichales bacterium | reverse complement strand
GTTTAGATTATCATTAAGAGATAAAAATGATAAGGAAAAGTATTTTGATGATGATGATATGTGGAATGAAGCTGAATCAAGATTACGTGATGTTTTAAATGAATTAGGTGTTGATTATTTTGAAGCTGAAGGTGAAGCTGCATTCTATGGACCTAAATTAGATGTAGAAGTTAAACCTGCTGTTGGTCCAGAAGTAACATTATCAACTTGTCAGTTGGATTTCTTATTACCTAGACGTTTTGAATTAACTTATGTTGATCGTAATGGAGAAAAACAAACTCCAGTTGTTATTCATAGAGCTATTTTTGGAACTTTTGATCGTTTCACTGCATTCCTTATTGAAGAAACAAAAGGAGCATTCCCAATATGGTTATCTCCAGTTCAAGTTAAAGTATTGCCAGTTAACAATAAATATCATCAAGAATATGCAAGAGAAGTTTATGAATTGTTAAAATCAAAGGGTATACGAGCAGAATTAGATGATAGAGAAGAAAAATTAGGATATCGTATCAGAGAAGCTCAAATGAAAAAGATCCCTTATCAGTTAGTTTTAGGAAACAATGAAAGAGATGAACATACAGTTACTTATCGTCAATATGGACAACAAAAACAAACAACAGTTTCAACAGATGAATTTGTAAATATGGTTTTAAATGAAATTGAAACTAAAGCAAAACAGGCATAATAAAGTCTGAATATTTCTTAGGGTTTATTTGGAGCTTAAAACTTCAAAAACTACTCAAATACAGTAAACCGCAAGAAATACAAACATTCAAAATAGTTATTATTGTATAAAAGTGTTGCTAAAATCGACACTTTTATACTTTTAATGCTTAATTTGATATTTTGTGATAAATTGCTAATCATATAGATGTAGTTTGAATATTAGATTGCTTTTTACATTATCAATTTCTGAATTAATGTATGTCTGTGAGGAAGCTATAGGATTATGATTTTACTTTCAGTTTTAGTGAAAATATAGTATAATTGAGAAAACAAGAGGTAGAGTAGAAAAGAAATATAAAGTAAAATTAACAGTTATTGATAAGAATTTGTATCTAGAATTACAAGAAAGATACTGTGATAATCCTAAAGCTGAAGCATGTTCTTGCTATAACGTAAGAAATGATTTTATTATAAAAGGATGGATGAAAGAAAAAATACAATAGTTGCTTGTTGTTGTGATGGGATTAGATCAGTTATCTTCAAGCTAGCATAAATTACAATTGATTTTAAAAACAAAAGGGTGATAGAAATGAAAAAAGCAATACCATTAGGAATAATGGATTATAAGGAATTTAAAGAAAATGATTATTATACAGTGGATAAAACAATGATGATTAAAGATTTTTTGTCCAGCAAAAGAAAGGTCACTTTGATTACCAGACCAAGAAGGTTTGGAAAAACATTAAATATGTCAATGATGTCAGAATTTTTTGATATTACCAAAGATTCAAAAGAACTATTTAAAGATACTCAAATCATGAAAACTGAATATATTAATGAAATGAATAAATATCCAACTTTATTTTTAAGTTTTGCTAATGCAAAAGGAAAAAAAGAAGAAATTATTACAAGTATCAAGTTTGCTCTTTTAAAACTATATCAACAAAATAAATGTGTACTTGATAATATTGATGAGTTTGATATGGTTATGTATCAACAATTGAAATCAAAATTAATGCAATTTGATAGTTCATCACTTGATGGAATAGGAAATGCAATATCATTTTTGATGGAACAGCTAGAAAAATACTATCATCAAAAAGTTATGTTATTCATAGATGAGTATGATACACCATTTATAGAAGCTCATGTAGGAGGCTTCTATAGTGAAGTTAAATCAGGACTAGCATCATTATTGCATAATGCTTTAAAGTTATCACCTAGTTTACAGTATGCTATGCTTACAGGAATACAGAGAGTTGCAAAAGAAAATATCTTTAGTGATTTGAATAACCCTATTGTCTGCACAGTAGCAGATCAAAGATATGCTCCCTATTTTGGTTTTGTCGAAGAAGAAGTCAAAGAGCTGCTTGACTATTATGATTTAGATTTCAATGAAGAAGTGAAAGAAATGTATGACGGTTATCATATAGGTAATTTTGATATTTATAATCCATGGTCTATTATCAACTATGCAGATAATAAACAGTTGATACCATACTGGGTGAATACCAGTGCCAATATTATGATTAAAAATGCCATTAAAGATAGTGATACAGGTTTTAGACAGGAATATGAAAGACTTATTCAAGATGGCAGATTAGAAACAAGAATGACATTGGAAACAAGTTTCTATGAGTATTCATCATCATCAAGTTTATGGGGACTATTAGTCAATGCAGGGTATTTAACAATAGAAGAAACAGTATCACCATTAAACAGCATATATAAAGTACGTATTCCTAATCAGGAAGTTCAAAGAGAATTTATAGATTTAACAGAATATTATTTATCAGTTAAAGATGCCAGATTAAGTTTAATGCTACGCTATTTAGTAGAAGAAAAACAGGATTTATTTATCCAGGAATATAGAAATATATTAATGCTACCATCCTATCATGATTTAAAAAATGAAAACAGTTACCATATGATGATGCTAGGAATGTGTATATGTTTGTCAAATGACTATGAAGTTATAAGCAATCGAGAAGAAGGAAAAGGAAGATGTGATCTTATCTTAAAAGCAAAGAAGAAAAAGCCATCATTTGTAATAGAGTTTAAATATACGAAAGATAGTAAAGAATTAGAAACATTAGTCAATGAAGCAGTAAAACAAATAGAAGAGCAACAATATGATTATGAATTAACAGGAAAAGTGAATCATATAGGATTAGCACACTTTGGAAAAGATGTTAGGATGAAATGGATTGCAGTTGAAAAGTAAACTGACATTGATTTTTAGATAATAAATAAAATTTATGATATTTACATTCAATGAAAAAATAAATAAGTATAATATTCTTGTTTTTAATACAATATGTTGATTATGTGATTTGTGGTTGAATTGTGTGTGTGATATAATTTAACTAGAAAGAAAGCGGTTACATACAAGAAATTATAAATCATAGAAAATTGAATATTTTAAAAAGGAGATGATTTTATGTCTAAATTAAAAAAATAGTTATTTGCACCGTGTTGGTTGTTAATCCCTATAAATCATTGATTTA
>CAZWZD010000260.1:0-3187 GCA_964638235.1 uncultured Erysipelotrichales bacterium | reverse complement strand
AAATCTTTCTGCTAGATTTAATTTTGTTCAAATTGATTCAGTTTGTGATACTGTGATTGCTAGAGAATATGTTGTATATTTTATTGATGAAAATAAAAATATTATTAGTAATAAAGTAACTATTCATGCTAATATTGAATCTGATGATATATCTAACAGAATGTTTACTGTAAGTTTTAATTTTATTAATAAGAAATATGATTCTAGACAAAATTATTATATGATTATTGATAAGAAGGGTGATATTGACAAGGATGATGTTGAATATAAACGTTATCAGTTTATTTTTGATTTAGCTTTTGCTGACGATTTTGGATTTGATTTCTAAGTGGGAGGAATAAGATGTGAATAATGAATTAATGGATAATGATATTGATTCTTTTGATAAAAAATTAAAGCAGTATTTTAATGGAAGAATTGTTAGAAAGGATCTAACAAAGAAAATTAAAGAAGGTGCAAATGTACCTGTATATGTACTTGAATATTTATTAGGTATGCATTGTAATTCAGATGATGAAAGTGTTATTGAACAGGGAGTTGAAAATGTAAAAAAAATTTTAGCTAATAATTATGTTCGTCCTGATGAAGCACAAAAGGTTTTAGCAAAGTTAAAAGAAAGAGGAGCTTATACTGTTATTGATAAAGTAACTGTCAAAGTAGATATAAGAAATGATCAATATTTGGCTGAATTTTCTAATTTAGGAATTAAAGATATACCTATATCAAATGAATATATATCTAAATTTGAAAGATTATTGTGTGGGGGTATTTGGTGTATTGTTAATTTTGAATATTGTTATTTGGAAGATGAACCTAGAAGATCGCCTATTATCATTAAAAAGTTAACTCCTGTACAGATGCCTTTCTTAGATTTTAATGAAATAACAGATGGTAGAAAGTATTTTACTAAAGAAGAATGGATTGATATATTATTAAGATCTACAGGGATGGAACCTACTAAGTTATCTTATCGAGTTAAATGGTTACATTTAGCTAGATTAATGCCATTAGTTGAAAATAATCTAAATCTATGTGAATTAGGTCCACGAAGTACTGGAAAATCTCATATATATAAGGAAATATCTCCTAATAGCATTCTTGTATCTGGTGGAAAAACAACAGTTGCTAATTTATTTTATAATATGTCTAGTAGACAAATTGGTTTAGTTGGTATGTGGGATTGTGTTGCATTTGATGAAGTGGCTGGAATTAAATTTAAGGATCAGGATGGTATTCAGATCATGAAAGATTATATGGCATCTGGATCTTTTAGTAGAGGCAAAGAAGAAAAGTCTGCTATGGCATCTATGGTATTTGTAGGTAATATTAATGAGAGTGTAGATAACTTATTAAAGACATCTAGTTTGTTTGATCCATTTCCTACTGAAATGGGAACTGATACAGCATTTTTAGACAGAATGCATTGCTATATTCCTGGATGGGAAATACCTAAATATAGACCAGATTTTTTTACCAATGATTTTGGGCTTATAACTGATTATTTTAGTGAAATATTAAGAGAATTACGAAAAACATCATATAGTGATGCATTTGATAAATATTTTAAATTAGGAAATAATTTGAATCAAAGAGATACTATAGCAGTAAGAAAAATGGTTTCTGCTTTAATTAAGCTTGTATATCCAGATGGAATATATACAAAAGATAATGTCAAAGAAATCTTAGAAATATCTTTAGAAATGCGTAGAAGAGTAAAAGAGCAATTAAAGAGAATAGGCGGAATGGAATTTTTTGATGTTAATTTTTCATACATAGATAATGAAACATTTGAAGAAGAATTTGTTAGTGTTCCTGAACAAAGTAGTTCTTCATTGATTCCAAAAGGAATGAATAAAGCTGGACATGTTTATACTGTAGCTTTTGGTAAAAATGGTAATCCTGGTACGTTTAAAATAGAATGTGAAGTTCTTCAAGGAAATGGAAAATTTCAGGTTTCAGGTATTAGTGGTAAGAATACTAAAGAGGCTTGTGATATTGCATATAAGTATCTTAAAGCTAATAGTTCTTCAATTAGTCAAACAATAGCAATTACCTCAAAAGATTATTTATTACAAGTGCAAAGTTTAAATGGTGTTGCTATGACAGAGCATTTATCATTACCAGTCTTAATAGCAATGTGTTCAGTTGCTTTGAAAAAGCCAACTTTAACATCTTTAGTGATTTTAGGTGATATTAGTATAGGAGGAACTATATCACGTGTGTCTAATCTAGCCGATATATTACAAATGTCATTAGATAGTGGTGCTAATAAAGTATTATTACCTATGGTTTCAGCAGGTGATATTGCTTCTGTGCCACCAGAATTAATGGGTAAATTTAACATTATATTTTATACTACTATAGAAGATGCAGTGTTTAAAGCATTAGGAGTCGAATAAGGAGGGAATAATATAAAGAATTGGTATAAAATAGATTTGCATCAACATACATTAAATGAAATAACTCATGATGGAAAAGTTCCACACTCTTTATATACACATAAAAAGTTTGAACGTTTGCTTGTAGAAGAGCAAGTTGAATTAAAGGCTGTAACAAACCACAACACTCTTAATTTAACAGATCATGTAAAACACGCTCTTATTTGTAAAAAAAATGGTGTTTCTTATTTATCTGGAGTAGAAATTGATTATTTATTTAATAATAAAGATGTGCATGGTATTTCAATTTTAAATCCACAGATGGATTTGATTCCTTTTTCAGATAAATTAAAAAAGTCTATTAACAAAGAAAATAATAAAAAATATTTGGTAAAAGATGAATTTGCAAAAGTACATGAAAATGTGGAATTTATATTTATTCCTCATGTTATAAAATCAAAAGGTATATATTCATCTAGTACAAAACCAACAGTTGAGGATGCTGAAGAATGGGTAATGAATATGATAAGAAATGGTATTTTTGTTCCTGTAATCTTTGAAAATACTCAAAATTATAATAAATATTCAATTTATGGAAAGATTGATAAGTTATTGAAAGATAGTAATGAATATCCTGCATGTTATGTTGGATCAGATTATAAATTTGATAACGATATAAAAAGAAGGCAAATAGCAATTAATAGAGTAAAATATTATATTAATGCTTTACCAACATACAGGGGTTTAGAAATAGCTGTAAGGAATCATCAAACACGATTAGTACATGAAACAGAAAAAATTAATAGGTC
>CAZWZD010000259.1:0-3193 GCA_964638235.1 uncultured Erysipelotrichales bacterium | reverse complement strand
ATATACATATGCCATCCATTAACACCAATGTATGAATATATAGAAACAACTCGCAAACAGTTTGAAAATTCTCAATATAAACATTGTATATATTCTATTCTTAACGACCTTTATTAAATTTATTTTGCCTAAATCTTGCAAGATGATGAAAGAACACTCGCAATATTGTAATAACAAACAATGAAGATAGCATTATTGGAATGCACCAGATAACTCTAAAATCATAAATTGGATATATTCCAAAAAATGATGGTATTACTAATAATATCATATAATACATCATAGTCAATATAACTACTAAAGTTAATCTCTTTTTATTGAAAGGCAAACATACTATAAAGACAACAATAAAACTTATAAAACCAGCAGTTAAAAAATAATATGTTGATAAAAGTGTTTCATCAAAATTTAATATTGTTCCCAAACCTTTTATTATTAAAACATAAATAACTTGAGTCAAAGCACAAGGCAAAGCGATTCTTATAACATGGTGTAAAAAACCACCTTCATCTAACAATGCAGATTTTTCCAAAGTTAAATAAAAGCTTGGTATACCTATAGATAAAGACGAAATTAAACTTAACTGTAAAGGAGTAAATGGATAACTTGCTCCTATAATAACAAAAATAGTACAAAGAATAGTTGAATATATCGTCTTTGTTAAATATAAAGAGCTTACTCTTTCTATATTAGCAATAATACTTCTACCTTCTTCAACAATTTCTTTCATCGAAGCAAAATTAGAATCCAATAAAACAATATGTGCAGCCTGTCTAGCAGCATCGCTTCCTTCAGCCATTGCAATTCCACAATCAGCATCTTTTAAAGCTAAAACATCATTAACACCATCACCAACCATGCCAACGATATGATTTTTCTTTTGCAATGCTTTAATAATCATCTGTTTCTGTTCGGGTTTTATTCTTCCAAAAATTGAATAATAATCAATTGCATCTGCCAATTTTTCTTCATCATCAGGCAAGGAAGAAGCATCAATATATCGTTGTGCCTTTTTAACACCAGCCTGCATTGCAACTCTAGAAACAGTTAATGGATTATCACCTGATAAGATTTTTACATCAACATCATGATGATAGAAATAATTTAAAGTAGCTTTCGCTTCTTCTCTAATACAATCTTTAATAACAATAAAAGCAATAGGAATAATTCCTTCTAACTTATTATTGACATCATCCATATGATTTACACTAACTAATAATAATACTCGTAATCCTAAATTTGAATATTCATCAGCCTTTTTTATAATATTCTCATCATCTATCAAAAAATCTGGAGCACCTAATGCATAAGCTCCTTCTTCAAATTCGATAGCTCGATATTTTCTTTGCGATGAAAAAGGAATTATTTTTTTTATAGAACAGTTTTCTTTTTGAAAATAATCTTTCAAAGCCTTTTGAGTTGAATTAACATCATCAAATGCATGAGCTATTCTTCCCATTAATAAATGAACATCTGATAAGCTAACATCTGATAACAGTTCAACAGTATCAACTTTTAAATCACCAGTAGTAATTGTTCCCGTTTTATCTAAACATAAAACATCAACTCTCGCTAATGATTCAATTGCTTCCATTTCCTGAATTAAAGCTTTTTTCATTGCCAGTTTACCAACACCAATAACAAATGATAAACTCATCAATAAAACTAATCCTTCAGGAATCATTCCAACAACTCCAGCAACCGTATGAACAATCGCATCATTTAAAGATTCATGAACTCTTAACATTTGAGAAGCAAACAGCAGCCAGCCAACAGGAATAATAACAATGCTTAATATTCTGATAATTTTTTCAATAGAATCACGCATTTCTGAAGATGCACGATTCTTATGTTTAGCTTTTATAACAAGCTTAGATGCATAATTTTCATTACCAACTCTAATAATTCTTGCATAACCACTACCTGCTACTAGAAAACTTCCAGCTAATAATTCATCATTCTTATTTTTTTTGATTGCTAGCGACTCACCAGTTAGCATAGATTCATTTACTTCAATACCAGTAGATTCTAATAGAACACAATCACTGCTTACCTGATTGCCATTTTCTAAAAAGATAATATCATCTATCACCAATTGTTCTACCGCTATATCAATCAGTTCTCCCTCTCTAAAAACTTTTGCTTTTTTGGCAGTAATAACTTCTAAACTATCAATAGTCTTTTTTACTCTAAATTCTTGAATAATACCTACTATAGTATTAGATAAAACAACTCCAATAAAAGTTAAATTTTTAAAATTACCAGTAAAAATTATAATGCCTGCTAAAAAAATATTTAAAAAATTAAAATATGTAAAAGTATGATCAAAAATGATTTGTTTCTTTGTTTTAGAAATATTATCATTCGTAACATTAACAAGTCCTTTAGCTACTCTTTCTTCTACATTCTTCTTATTTAATCCTTGATATTTTGTCATATTCTCCACCTAATACATTATAACATTTAATTTTTGTAAAACATAGGATTACTTTTTTATCTTACAATAAAGATGTGGAAAAAAAGTGAATAATGTCATATTAAAAAATATTTTTTTAATATCATTATGAATATTCAATAATGTATTTTTTGCAAAGAAAGTTCTGGTAAAATTAATAAACTTTATTATTTACTATATAACTATTAAAGAACATCTTCCATTCATTATTACTGAACTTATAATCACTCAACATCTCTAGCTGGTTTCTAAGGTTACTTATTAAATCAGTTTCATTATGAATATTGACATATTCATAACCTAGTTCACACAACATACGTATTAATTTCACTTCCCAACTTTTAAATATTCTTTAATGGAGTTAATGTAAAGCTTTACATTAAGTCCAAAAGCGAGATTTCCTGTACTGATTATAATATAATGCAGATACGGAAACTGCCAAGTGGTTGTTCCATTCCTCGGTAGTTTAGAGAAACGCAGTATCCTCTAAACAGTATAAGAAATTAATAGCAGTATTAGAAAAAACTATAACAGTTGAAAAAATCACCCTATCCTGTAGTCAATAAACAAAAAAAATTATTGGATCTACAAAACTGGAAGAAATATTCTGAAATAAACTGGACTATGTCAATGACATGGAAAATCTGTACTAAACATAACATCTATCAATATGACAAATACTAGCAAACACAATATCATATTTTTTAGCAATAATAATTATCGCAATAGTTAATAATC
>CAZWZD010000258.1:0-3225 GCA_964638235.1 uncultured Erysipelotrichales bacterium | reverse complement strand
TATGGTGTAATATAAGAAACACTTTCCTCCAACAAAACCTGACTATTACTATAATCTTTATCAATAGTTACCAAATAGCCTTTTTCATTAGTCATATATATAACAGATCCATCATAATAAGCCAATCCTTCATAGTTTACATTACCAACATAAGTAGTATAATCATTATCTTCCTCAACACTTATAGATTGTGTATTATCAATAGTCAAATCATCAGTTTCTTTTTGACTAGCAAGATATATTAAACTTCCACCAGTTAATAAAGCAAGTATAATTAATACTATTATGATAGGTTTCCATCTTACTTTTGCATGATTTTCATAAATTTCTTCATAATCTGTATAATTATGAATTGGTTCGTAATAACCATTATCTACTTTTTGTCCTAATGGCTGACCACAATGAGGACAGAATTTATCATTTGAAGATATTGGTAAATGACAATTAGGACAAGTATTCCCTAGTTTATGTCCACAATATGGACAATAGTTCTCATTTCCATTTATCTCATTATTACAATTTGGACATTGCATAATTATTCTCCTTTTTTAAACATACTAATATGTATCATCAGTTTCTTTTTCATCAACAATTGTATAATCCACATCAATAACATCTGGATTAGATGAATATGTATAATCATCATATGCTGAATCATCTGTTTTTTGGGTATATTCATTAGAATTTTCATGCTTTCTTGTGCTAACTTTAAAGAAAAGCAATCTAACAATATAAATCACCAAAAATACTGGCAATAAATAAATAATGATTGGTAAAAATATACGTGCTAAAAACATCAACAGCGCCAAAAAAACAACTATATATAAATAACTATATCCCATAGTTCATCCTCCTTTTTACATAGTCTATGATTTATTTATAAACTAAAAATGAACTATCTAAATAAATCACTAACTTTTACCTGCAATCCAATAGAAAACTTTTCTATAGCTCTTAAAGAAACATTCCTTGTTCCTCTTTCAACATCAGAAACATAGTTCTTAGATAAATGACAGCGAAAAGCCAATTCCTCCTGAGAAATATTTTGCATCATTCTTAATTCTTTAATTCTTCTTCCAAATTTCACTTCTATAGTTAAATCATCCATTTTCATTCTCCATTGATTTCAATTTTAATGCTTCATTTTTAATTTTTGTAAAACGATGATGTAATCCTGACTTACTAATAGTATGACCAGTTTTTACCAAATAAACTTCAGCCAATTCATTTAAAGTCAAATCAGGGTTTTCTAATCTTAGATAAGCTATTTCCCTTGTTTTAGTATCCAATATTTCCAATCCAGCTTTATCCATAATATACGCAATATCCTCAATTTGCATTTTAGAAGCACTCATTGCTTTCATTTCATTTGCAATATCACAATTATTCCACCTATTGACAGTATTTGCCATAGAACGATCAATTCTAGTCATCTCAAAACTCATAACTGATTGAGATGCTCCTATAGCACGCAAAAAATCACCTATTTTTTCAGCAGATTTCAAATAAACAACATATTTGTTTCTTCTTTTAATAACTTTAGCATTCAGCTCATACCTATTCATTAAATCTGCAATAAATTGAGCATAATCCTTTTCATTTACACTCATTTCTAAATGATAGTTACTCGTATCAGGATTATTCACACTTCCACATCCTAAAAAAACTCCTGCAAGATAAGCTCTTATATCATCATCTTTTGTTAATATACGCTTATCAGGAAATGATTGGATTGTCAATCCTTCCATTAAATGTAAATCATCCAGTATTTCTCTTGCTTTAGTAATACGCAATGTATACACATTATTTTTTTTCAGTTTCATTTTCTTAGAAACCTTAAATTCAATAACTGGCTGATATAATCCCTTCAAAATTTTATGAGCCTTTGAAGCAATCTTTGCATTCTCAGTCCTCATTGTTAATAATAGCCCACTTTGACTCAATGATAAAGTTCCCGTAATCTTTATCAATGCACATAATAAAGCCTTTTCACAGCTTGTATCAAAATCATTAAAAACAATCTCTTCTTTAACAGTTCTTGAAAAAGATAACACAAAATCACTCCTTAATGATCAGCATCTCTATGCCATTTATATACCTGATAGAATTTCCCATAATAATCAGCAAAATAATTTGCTAGAGTGACAGAACGATGTTGTCCACCAGTACACCCTACTCCAATAATCAATGACATTTTCCCCTCTTTTTCATATTCCCTCAACAAATAATCATAGTACTCAATTGTCTTTTTAACAAATTCCTGAGTTTCTGGCTTTTCCATAACATAGTCATACACTTCTTTATCATTTCCAGTCAATTTTCTTAACGATTCTTCATAAAAAGGATTAGGTAAGAAACGTACATCTAATAATAAATCAGCATCCTTTGGAATTCCATGTTTATATCCAAAAGAAACAAAACTTATTCTAAAAGCTGCCTGATTTCCTTTATGAAAAGATGCTTCTAGTTTATCTTGAAGCTTTTTAGGTTTCAATAAAGTAGTATCAATAATAATATTTGCTAGTTTAGCAATTGGTTCTGCCTGTTTTCTTTCAAATTCAATACCTTCAACTAATGATGAAACAAGATTTTTTATCATTAATGGATGAGATCTTCTTGTTTGTTTGTAACGTGTCAAGATTGTTTTATCATCACAATCAAGGAAAACAACACTTAAATCCACCCACTCCATATTAGATAAGATGCGAATTGCAAGTAAAGCATCACCTAAAGAAACTGCCATTGCAACCTTTCTATAATCATTTGTGTTTCTTAACAAATCTCCAAATTCTTTCAATAAAGCAACTGGATAATTATCCAAACACTGATATCCTAAATTTTCAAATATTGCCATTGCTTGTGTCTTTCCAGCTCCAGACATACCAGTAACAATAATAAGTTCGATATTTTCCATTAACATACCTCCCTATATAATAACTATATCAAAAATCCTATCATAAATGTACTACTTTTTTGTAAACTATTAAAATTTTTGTTACCATTCACCAATAAATAGAAGTCAAAAAAAATAAATTATAGGAATTATGAGTATCTTCTATTGTATCAAAAATGCAGCAATTACTGTCATTTAAAAAAAAGTGAAAATAAAAAAAGAAATTTGCTTAAAAAAAAGGAATATATAAATAGAAGCACTTTTTAAAGGAGGAATATATTATATGTCAGAAAAACGTGTTGGTTACAAGAATGATTTAGCTTTTCGCTGTA
>CAZWZD010000257.1:0-3239 GCA_964638235.1 uncultured Erysipelotrichales bacterium | reverse complement strand
GTACGTATTTTCATTTTTTTTAAATTTCTCCTTTACTTGTAATAAAATTAGTGTATAATAATAATGCAATTGGGGTATAGCCAAGCGGTAAGGCATCAGACTCTGAATCTGACATTTCATTGGTTCGAATCCAATTACCCCAGCCATATAGCTTAATTGAGTACAAGTCTTAAGATTTGTACTTTTTTATTCTATCATTTTTGACGAATTATTAGTCTAGTCAATTACAATTATTATAATTCGTGTATCATATAATAACAAACTTCATAGTCAAAATCAACTATTTCAAAAAAATCATAAATTAAATTCTTCTAGCATATTATAGTTATGCAAATACAAGAATTAAACACGTTAATATACAAATACTAATCAATATACTTAAAGAATTAATAGCAGCAGGTACTGGACTTTTTGAACCTAGTTTGGTTGAAAACACTGGTGCCACTCCAGATACAGGAGCAAACATAACTAATACTAACATTTTTTTCATAATTTCATTAACTGGCAAAAAGAAATAAATCAATAATGCAATTATTGTACATATGCTATATCTAGCAATAATCAATTTTCTTATTGTTTGAATTTCGCTTAAATCTAATTTTACTTCTAACATGATTCCAATCATTAACATAGCTAAAAATGCATTAGCATTTCCTGCGATACTTGTTACACTTAAAATCCTTTCATTAATAGAAATATGAAATAAAGATAGCAAAAAAAGAATGATATATGTACAAAAAGGTATAGATGAAAATAGTTTTTTCATTATACTATGGAAAGTTGGCTTTTCTTTAGAAGATACAACTACACTAGCAGCAGTAAAAGTACCACCCAAACACATTAAAGAATTTCCAGTATCAAATAAGCATACATAAGCTATCGAACTGGCAGGAAAAAAACTTTGCACAAAAGGTAATGTAAAAGTTCCGATGTTAAAACCTGACATATTTATCATTGCGATTGCTCGATCAATAGGTTTGTTGTCTTTGGTGATTAAATAACCAGCAATATTTGTAATAACATTTCCCATAAAACCAATTACTAATGCCAGTAATAAAGTGGGTGTAATATCTAAATTGTTGATAGATGAAATAAGGGCACAAGGCAATGTAATATTCATTATAATAGTTGATAGAAATTGTCCATGTTCTTTTTTACATATTCCTTTTTGTTTTAAAAAGAATCCAATGCATATAATAAAAATAAATCCTAAAGCTTTAATAAGTATATCAATCATAATAAATCTCCTTTATGATTATATTAACTCATACGATTTATAATGAAAAGGCTTTTTTTTATTGATTAATTCTTTGTGTTTTGTTAGAATATCAGCACATATAAGAAAGGAATTAGTTATGAGTAAAGTAAATAAATTAGGTCAGTATAGAAAAATAGAAGTAAATGCTAAAAGAAAAGAAGTTACAGAAGAAGAATTAAATCAACAAATTCAAATGCTATTAGCTCAAAATCCAATTTTAGAAGAAAAAGATGGAGAAGTTGAGTCAGGTGATGTCACAATTATAGATTTTGAAGGTTTTAAAGATGGTGTAGCTTTTGAAGGTGGAAAAGCAGAAAATTATCAATTAGAAATAGGTTCTGGTGCTTTTATTCCTGGATTTGAAGATCAGATGATTGGAATGAAGAAAGGTGAAACAAGAGAATTAAATTTAACATTCCCTAAAAATTATGGTGCTGCTGATTTAGCAGGAGCTGATGTTATTTTTAAGGTTACTGTTCATAAAATTGGGGTAAAAAAAGAAGCAGAGTTAAATGATGATTTTGTTGCAGGATTGAATGCTCCTCAGATTGGTAATGTTGATGATTTAAAAAATGCTCTAAAAACTAATATTCAATCTCAACATGATCAAGAATATAGAAGCCAAGTTGAAAATGCAGTGTTTGAAAAGTTAATAAACAATAGTGAAGTTGAAATTTCTAATGAAGATCTTGATAGAGCATTACAACAACAAATTCAGCATATTGAATTTGAACTATCTAAACAACAAGCAACATTGGATCAGTATTTGCAGATGATGGGAATGACAAAAGATGGTTTGCTGAAACAACTTGAACCAAATGCAAAACAGCAAGCAACTTTTGAAGCTATAATTGATGAAATTGTTAGAGTAGAAAATATCACCGCTAGTGATGAGGAAGCAAATGAACAGATAAAAATTATGGCTAAACAGAACAATCTTACAAAAGAACAGGTTTTAGAAAAAGTTGAATTAGAAGGTATTAAACGAGATTTAGGTCGTATTAAAGCTAGTCAAGTTATTTTACAAACTGCAATAATTAATGAATAATGGGAGTTTCTCCCATTTTTAATCTATTTTTCCAAACTACTTAAATTAAAGATATTGACTTCATAATTAGAAGCATTTAAATTATTCATTAACAAAAAAATTTATCCTAACTTAGTAATAAAGCAACTCTTCCTATAGAATGCTATTCCATACCCTATAAAATCTGTATATCCGTCAGCTTTAAAACCTTCTATATATCCTTTCTCTTTTATTTGCATTGCTGCTTCTTCCCTCATTTTCTTTAACTCCCTTAATGAATGAGCTTTCTTACATTCTATGATTATCCCTCTATCATCAAAGTCTCTTGGTATAATTGTTATATCAAATCTGCCATTGCCTGATTCCCTATTTGACTTAACTTTATATCCCTGCAGCATTCCCATTAAGAATCTATGATAAAATTCTTCATTTCCATCATAATAACTTATTGATTGAAATAATATATTATTAAGTATCTTTCTGGCTTTTATCTCTTCTTCTTTCATAAGAGCATCAACAAATTCATGATGATGGGTTTGTATAACTTTATTAAACCATTACTCAAATATATTTATATAAATATATTTGATTTCTTTATTTGGAATCATCAATTCATATTTATTGATACCTATTGTCTTTGTTATCTTTAAATATCCTGTAAACAATAAAAAGCTATATATATTATTGATATCATCCATTTCTCTATATGTTAATTCAGGTTTTATTGTCTTAACTATAAGTTTATCCTGAATTAACATATCAAATTCTTCCTTCATGCCTTCATCACTACTTTGAATATATTTATAGACTATATCATTTCCACTCGTATTAGCCCAAAAACTCTCTGCCATTTTATTTGATGAGTGAAGAAGCTTCTTTATATACTGAAGAGTACTCCATGGATTATAGATTTCTGTATTCCCAAAGAAATAGCCATCATACCATTCTTTTATT
>CAZWZD010000256.1:0-3240 GCA_964638235.1 uncultured Erysipelotrichales bacterium | reverse complement strand
TTTACTCATATTATATTTGATATAAAAATAATTGGTACCCTTCCCTCTTTAAATCAGCAGATGACTAAGTATTTAAAAGAGAATTATATTGATATTTTTAAGCCATTACAAACATATGAGAATTTAAATGATATTCTTTCTAAAATGAAAGATAATTATAAAAGTGATATTGAATTTTTAAAAGTATATCAAAAAGGAAGTGTATTTTTTGTTGAATATACAAAAAAGACACAAGAAACAATAGAAAAAGATGATTTTAGAAACTTATATGCATCTAAAGATGGTATGATTGAATCATTTGATGTAGATAGTGGGATGATTAAAGTTAAAAGATTAGATTATGTAAAAAAAGGAGATTTATTGGTTGAAAATACTTTAACATCTACTAATGATGAAACAGTTATTATTCCTGTTAAAGGACACGTCTATGCCTATACTTTTAATACTTATACTTGCAGTATTAAGAATAATAAACAAGATCAAGGTGAAGCGTTTTATGAGCTTTTATTGCGTATTAGAGCAAATTTACCTGTAAATGCTGTTATTGATAAAGAAAATGTTTTGCAAATAGAGAGGACAAGTAGTAAAATAACTTTAAAGATGCATTATACTTTATTAGAAGATATTGCGTATAAAAAGGAGAAAGAATGAAAGAAGTTTTAAAACTAGATAATTATTCAATTGATGAAATTAGAAATTTTGTAGGAAATCATGAAGAAAATCTTGGTATTTTAGAAGATGCCTTTACAACAGAAATAATTTTTAGAGGAAATGAGCTTGTTTTTTGTGACAGTGAACAAAAAATTGAACTTATAAAAAAAGTTATTGATGCCCTGTTAAAATTAGTTAAGCAAGGAAAGATTATTTCTAAAAGAGATGTTTTATATGCATTAAAACTTAATGAAAGTAATCATTTAGAAAAAATGGATGATTTGTATTCTATTAAGATTGCTAAAACAATAAATGGTAAAACAATTTATCCAAAAACTTTAGGGCAGAAAGAGTATTATGATGCTTTAGAAAAAAATGATGTTGTCTTTGGTATTGGACCTGCTGGTACGGGTAAAACTTATTTAGCTGTAGTATTTGCAGTTAGAGCTTTAAAAAATAATGAAGTCAAAAAGATTATCTTGACTCGCCCTGCTGTTGAGGCTGGAGAAAACTTAGGATTTTTACCGGGAGATTTAAAAGAGAAAGTAGATCCTTATTTAAGACCTTTATATGATGCTTTATACGATATGCTGGGAGTAGAACAAACTGAAAGATTAATTGAAAAAGGTATTATTGAAATTGCTCCATTAGCATATATGAGGGGAAGAACATTGGAAGATGCTTATGTTATTTTAGATGAAGCTCAAAATACAACTGATGCTCAAATGAAGATGTTTTTGACACGTTTAGGTATGCAATCAAAAATGATTATCACTGGTGATATTACTCAAATAGATTTACCAAGGGGATGTTTAAGTGGTTTAAAACGTGCAATGGCAATTCTTAAAGGTGTTAAAGGTGTTAAATTTGTTTACTTGTCTGCTTTAGATGTTGTAAGACATCCTGTTGTTCAAAGAATCATCGAAAGATATGAAGCAGAAGAAAATATATAAGTGCAAGATAAAAATCTTGCATTTTTTTATTACAAAAAAGAAGATACCTGAGTATCTTCATTTAATCCTTCTTAACTAATTTGCATCCAGCACTTGTTCCAATTCTTGAAGCTCCTGCTTCAATAACTGCAATCATATCATCAAAAGTTCTTACTCCTCCAGATGCTTTAACTAGCATATCT
Organism: uncultured Erysipelotrichales bacterium; assembly: GCA_964638235.1. GTDB lineage: Bacteria > Bacillota_I > Bacilli_A > Erysipelotrichales > Coprobacillaceae > MGBC113645. The sequence goes on along the minus strand of CAZWZD010000256.1, from coordinate 1,454 downwards.
TCTCCTACAGTATCTTTCATTAGTTTTACATCTTTTGCAGTAGCTCCACCAGTTGAAAAACCTGTTGAAGTTTTTACAAATGTTGCATTGGCTTTCTTAGCAGCTAAACATGCTCTTACTTTTTCATCATCTGTTAATAAGCAAGTTTCAATAATAACTTTAACAATCTTATCTCCAGCAGCATCTACAACCGCTTTAATATCTTTATATACTGTTTCATCTTCACCATTTTTTAAAGCACCGATATTAATAACCATATCAACTTCTGTAGCTCCATTAGCAATTGCATCTTTCGCTTCAAATGCCTTTGTAGCACTTGTATTAGCTCCTAGAGGGAAACCAATAACTGTACATACAGCCACATCACTACCTTCTAATTTTTTAGCACAATATGATACCCAAACTGGATTAACACATACTGATGCAAAATGATATTCTAATGCTTCCATACATATTTTATCAATATCTTCTCTCTTTGCATCCGCCTTTAAAACTGTGTGATCAATTAAACGATTATAATCCATTTACTACATCTCCTTTACCCAAATATTTTTTTAATCGCATTCATTGCTATATATTTATCACCAGGATATGGTTCATTTCCAATTGTAGAAACCATAAACTGTTCATGACCTTTTCCAAGTATTAATATAATATCATCTTTATTTGCTATCTCAATAGCTTGTTCAATAGCAATCTTTCTATTTTCAATGATAACAGAAACTGGAGTTTTAATATATTCTTGAATATCCTGACATATTTCTTCTATATCCTCATCTCGATTATCTTCAGCAGTTAAGATAACCTGATCTAAATATTCATTAGCTAACAATCCAATTTCTTTTCTCTTTGCATAATTCTTCTTTCCAGGTGCTCCAAAAACACCTATAATTCTTCCTTTTTTACAAACTGATCGAGCAAATTCAAACACTTCTTTATAGCTATGAGTATGCTGACAATAATCAACAATAACATGAAATGGATATGGATGTGATAACAATTCCATTCTTCCATCTACTTTTTTTATATGATTTAACTGTTCAACAATCTGTTCAATAGGCATTTCTAAAGCTTTTAAAGCACCAACAACAGCTAAGATATTAGAAATATTAAACCTGCCTAATATTGGAACATTAATATGAATAAGCCTTTCATCAGCCTGCAAATCAAATTCACTGTGATCTATATACAATTGAATATTTCTAGCCATAATATCAGCTCTATGATCAATACCATAAGTGATAATATGTGCTTTTATTTTATTTTTAACATCATAATAAAATTTCACTTCATCAGTATTGATAATTGCATATCCCTTTTCATCTAATAATTGAAACAGTTTCTCTTTAGATGCCATTAAATGATCCATCGTTCCATGAAAATCTAAATGTTCTTCATATATATTTGTAAAAATTCCAATATCAAAATGAACTCCATCTACCCTTTTTAATGCT
>CAZWZD010000255.1:0-3257 GCA_964638235.1 uncultured Erysipelotrichales bacterium | reverse complement strand
GTATTGTATAAACTAGGTTTTTGTATTACTGGATCATTTTGTTCTATGAATGATATGTTATATGTTTTAGATGATTTAAAAGATAGTTATGATATTGAGATTTTCTTATCTGATAATGTGAATACTATGGATACGAGATTTTATTCAAAGGAAGATTTATTAAATGAAATAAAAGAAAGAGTAGATTGTCCAATTCATACAACTATTAATGAATCAGAGGTGTATGGACCTTTAAAGAAATTAGATATTGTTTTGGTTTATCCTTGCACCAGCAATACTCTATCTAAGTTAGTTAATGGCATTAATGATAACTGTGTAACAATGATCGTTAAATCATCATTAAGAAATCAGGTTCCAATTGTACTAGGAATATGTACTAATGATGCTTTAGGAAACAGCGGAAAAAATATAATGACAATTATGAATACTAAGAATTTCTATTTAGTACCAATGTATCAGGATCATTATTTAAAGAAACCATTAAGCATGATAGCAAGTAAAGAGAAAGTTAAAGAAACTTTAGCTCATGCATTGAATCAAAAACAAATACAGCCATTTATGTTAGGATATAAGGTGGTTTAGATGAGAGAAATTTTTACTGCTTTAGTAACTCCGTTTAATCAGGATCTAACTATTGACTATCCAGCATTGTATCGATTGATGGATCATTTAATTGAACAGGGAAATAAATCATTTTTATTGTGTGGAACAACGGGTGAAACTTCAACTTTAAAGCTTAGTGAAAGAAAAGAGTTAGTAGAGAAGGTATTAGAGAAATATAGTCAAATAAGAGTGATTGTTGGTATTTGTTCAAATAGCACGATAGAAGTTATTAGACATATTGAAATGTATCGTGATCATCCTGGAATATATGCTTTTTTAGTGATTGTTCCTTATTATATTAAACCTTCTCAGGAAGGATTATTTAAACATTTTGATTTGATTGCTTCTTCTACTCAAAAGAAGATAATGATTTATAATATTCCTAGCCGCTGTGGAGTTAATATAGATAGTGATACAATCATTAGATTGGCTAATAAACATAAAAATATTATCGGAATGAAGCAATGTGGAGATTTAGATATGATAGTTAAGCTTAAAGAAAATCTAAGTAATTTCAAAGTATATATTGGTGATGATCACTTATTATTGGAAGGTTTAAAGAAAAGGGCAGATGGTATTATTTCAGTAGCTAGTCATCTTGATTATCCATTATTAGAAAAAATATGTCAAGATGAGAGTGTATTTGATGATCGCTATTTAAAGTTATTGAGTGAATATATATTTATTGAACCTTCTCCTTCACCAATAAAGTATATTTTATATAAATTAGGGTATATTCAAAATATATTAAGAAGTCCATTAACGACTATTAATGAGCAATCGGAGATGAGTTTGCTTCCACTTATAGAAAAATATAGAAATTAAATCTATATTTTTCTTTTGTTGTTTTAAAATATAAAGTATGTTATGATAGACGTGAAAAAGAAAGGGTGAAAAAATGAAAAACGATGTCATTCGCTTTATAGCTCTAGGTGGTCAGGCTGAGATGGGTAAAAGCATGTATTGCTTAGAGATTAATGAAAAGATATACATAATAGATTCTGGCTTTCGTTTTCCTGATGTTGACAAATTAGGTGTTGATGTTATTATTCCAAGTTTCCAATATTTAGAAGATAGATTAGACAACATAGCTGCGATTATTATTACACATGGACATGATGATGCTATGGCTGCACTACCTTATCTTTTAAGAAGTGTCAATGTTCCTGTTTATGCTCCTAATTTAACTGCTGATTTAATAGAACAGATGATTGATCACTATCAAAGACATAATAGGGTAAATTTACATATGGATCTAAGACGTGTTAAAAGAAACACATCTTTGGATATAGATGGAGTTCCTATAGAATTTTTCCCAGTTACTCATTCTATCCCAGGAAGTGTTGGAGTAGCTTTATGGACAAGTTATGGTTATATTGTTTATAGTGGTGAATTTATCATTGATTTTGGAGCTCCTGAAGGATTTGGCTGTGATATTCAAAAGATGATGGAAATTGGCAAAAAAGGTGTCCTTGCACTGTTAGTAGAATCATCAAGTGCAAAAAATGAAGGTTATACATCACCACAACATAAATTAACAAATAAAATCGATCATATTTTTGAAGATAGTGATAGTCGTATTATTATTTCTTCTTACGCTCAAAATGTTTTTAGGACAAAAGAAATTGTTCAACTGACGAAGAAGTATAATCGTAAGATTGTATTTTATGGCAGAGATAAGTATGATAAGACTAACAGTTTGTTAAGAATTGGACAGAAGATGAGAGAGCCGATTATTAATATTGAAGATAAGTATGTAGGCGATAAAGAGAAAATTGGCGATCCATATTATGATGAAAATTATGTTATTTTACTATCTGGCAGTCCTAGAAGAATATATCATGATATTTGTGATATCTTGGACGGAGCTGATGATCTTTTGAAACTTAGAAATAATGATACTTTTATTGTTGCTTCTCCTGTTTTACCTGGTACTGAAAAGATAGCTAATAAAGCTCATAATGATTTATTTAAAACTGATGCTAAAATTCATCTGTTAAAAAATAAAGATTTGTATTCAATGCATGCATCTATTGAAGATATTAAGGTTATTATTCAGATTTTTGATCCGAAATACTATATTCCTATTAAAGGAGAATATCAGCATTTTATTGCTAATATGAATATTGCAGTTGATATGGGTATCAATAAGGACAATGTTATTATTGTTGATAATGGTGAACGCATATCCTTTACAAATGGTAAATTGGATAAATCTAGAGATATTTTTGAAGTTGAAGATGTAATGATTGATGGTAGTGGTATTGGTGATGTTGGAGAAAAAGTTATTGATGATCGTATTCAACTTGCTAATGATGGTGTTGTTGTAATTGGTGTTACTATTGATAGAAGGACAAAGGAAATTATTGCTCAAACTGATTGTCAAACAAGGGGGTTTGTCTATTTAAAAGATTCACAGTATTTGATTAATCAGATTATACTGATATGTGAAGGTTGTGTGTCATTGTTAAGAGATAATCCTAGCTTAGATGTTAATGAAATCAGAATGACGATGAAAGATCAGAGTATGCGATATATTGCTAGAGAAACAGGTAAAAAACCTGTGTTTATACCAGTAATTATTGAAATCTAAATAAATATACGCTCTTTTTAAGAAAAATGTTGTTTTTGCTATTATATTGATATGCTAGAAG
>CAZWZD010000254.1:0-3259 GCA_964638235.1 uncultured Erysipelotrichales bacterium | reverse complement strand
CTTCAGCACTAGGTTCTCTACCTAATTCTTGAATCAATTGTCTTTGAATACGAGTCAATTTATTAATAGTTTCAACCATATGAACAGGAATACGAATAGTTCGTGCCTGATCAGCAATAGCACGAGTTATAGCTTGTCTAATCCACCATGTTGCATATGTAGAGAATTTAAATCCCTTTGTATAGTCAAACTTTTCAACTGCTTTTATCAATCCCATATTACCTTCTTGAATCAAATCTAAAAATAACATTCCTCTTCCAACATAACGTTTAGCAATTGATACAACCAAACGCAAGTTTGCGGCAGCTAATCGTTTTTTAGCATCATCATCACCACTTAGAATTTTTTTAGCTAAATCTATTTCTTCTTCATGTGTTAATAATTCAACTCTACCAATTTCTTTTAAATACATTTTTACAGGATCATTGATTTTAACATTACTTCCAAGCTGATTTGCATCATCATTATTACTAGAATACATATTCATTGTATCGCTAGTTGCCATATCAAAATCACCTGTAAAATCTAAATCAGGTGTATCATCATCAACATCAGAACTTAAAGATTCTAAATCATCTAAGTCAGTCAAATCTCTTAAGTCATCTAAATCATCTAATGGATTATCAGCACTCAACATATCCGCATCAATATCCAATGCATCTAAACCATCTTCAATGACAATATTGTGATCACTGATAAATTGTAAAAGATCATCCATTGCTTCATCATTTAAATCATATGTAGACATAAAGTCATCTACATCATCTTGTGATAAAACATTATTCATTGATTTAGCTTTTTCTAATACGATCTTTTCGACATCACTCATAGATACAGCTTCTACTTTTTTACTTTTTTCTTTCATATTTACTCCTTTTCTAAATCAACTATTTCCTTTAAGATTTCTGATTTCTTATAAGGATCTAAAACATAATTAAATTGCTCTAATAATTGTTCTTTCTTCATTTTCTTTGCATTTAAACTTATTATTTTAATATAGTCATTAATTGCATCATCATCATAAGGTAAAGGAAGTGATAATGACGAAATATCGATTGCTGATTGAATTAACTCATCTTTAGGTAATCGGTTAATAAAATCAGCAATAATAAGTTTATTATGATTACGATAATAATCAACAATATAAGAAGCAATAACACGATAATGATCATCATACATAAAGCCAACCTTAGCTTCATATTTTAATGCAACTTCCTTACTATTTAGCATATAAAACAAAAGCTCCTGTTCAGCTCTATGATATTTATCTATCATGTTTTTTACTTTTTTTACATGATGATAAATTGGTACTTCTTTTGTTTTTTTACCAGCTAGTTTCTGTTCTATAATGGACGTTGAAAATCCCGAAAGCTTCGATAAACGCTGTATATAATAATCTCTATCTAATTCATCATTTATATCATTAATAAGCGTACACATTTTCTCTAAAAAATGCTTACGATCTTCATAATTGTTAGTATCAATTTCTTTATAAGAAAAATCCATCTGAAAATCTATTGGAGATAGAGTTTTCTTCAACATTTCCAATAATCCTTCTTTACCATGTTCTTCAAATATTTCATCTGGATCATGGTTATCAGGAAGTAAAATGATTTTAACATTCATATTTGCTTCAATCAAAGCAGCAGCAGCTTTACTTGCAGCTACTTGTCCAGCTCTATCACCATCTAAACAAATATGAACTGTAGATGTTAATCTTCTTAACATTCTTATATGTTCTTTTGTTAATGCAGTTCCCATTAAAGCAACTGCATTTTCCTTGCCAGCCTTATATAAAGCTATGACATCCATAAAACCTTCTAATAAATATACAAAACCCTCTTTTCTCGTACTTTCTTTGCATCTATAATAATTATAAAGAGTTTCACCTTTGATAAAAATATCAGATTCAGGAGAATTCACATACTTACTATCAGTTTGTGTAATTTTATAAATTCTACCAGAAAAACCAACAATTTTTCCCTCACTATTATGCAAAGGAAACATAATACGATCATCAAATCTATCAAAATGCTTATTAGATTCTATGACAAGACCAGATTTAATCATATCTATTTCTTTGTACCCTTTTTTGCTAAAAGATTGATATAAAATAGATTCTATAGGTGCATAACCAATAGAAAAACGATCAATCAATTCATCTGTAAAGTTTCTCTTTTTAAGATACGCTTTTGCTTCTAATCCTAATCTTGTATTCAAATAATAACTATAAATCTTACAAGCTTCTTCATTCATTGCATATAAAGCAACAAATTCTTGCTTAATAGGTGCTTTTTTATACTCTAATTGATATTCACTTAAATCAACTCGACCAATTTCAGCAACTTTTTTAACAGCTTCAATGTAAGATATCTTTAAGTGATTTTGAAGGAAAGTAAATACATTTCCTCCAGCATCACAAACAAAACATTTATAAATTTGTCTTTCTGGAGAAATTGATAAAGATGGGTTTTTATCATCATGGAAAGGACATAATGCAACATAATTTCTACCTTTTTTATGCAAAGATAAGTATTCTCCAATAACATCTACAATATCTACACTTTGTCTTATTTCATTAATTTTTTCTTGAGATAATCTCTCCATGATGATTCACCTCTTTAAAATTTAATTTTTTCAGATATATATTCTTCTAATTCACTAATAGGTAAACGTATTTGTTCCATTGTATCTCTATCTCTTAATGTTACAGTATCATCATTAATAGTATCAAAATCAACAGTTACACAATATGGAGTTCCAATAGCATCTTGTCTTCTATAACGTTTTCCAATTTGTCCAGCCATATCAAATTCACAGTTAAAGCTTCCTGCAAGCAATTCATAAACTTCCATAGCTTTATCTTTTTGTTTCTTTGTTAATGGTAATACAGCAACTTTGATTGGTGCGATTGCTGGATGCAAATGCATTACTATTCTCTTATCATTATTTTCTAATACTTCTTCATCATAAGCATCATTTAAAATTGCTAAAAATAAACGTTCTGCTCCAACTGAAGGTTCGATAACATAAGGAATATATTTTTTATTTGTTTCAGGATCTAAATATTCTAAGTTTTTCTTAGAATATGTTTGATGTCTATTTAAATCATAATCAGTTCTATCTGCAATACCCCATAATTCTCCCCATCCGAATGGATATGCATATTCAATATCACTAGTTGCTTTTGAATAGAATGACAATTCTTCTTTTTCATGATCTCTAAATCTTAAGTTTTCTTTCTTTAAACCTAAATCAG
>CAZWZD010000253.1:0-3260 GCA_964638235.1 uncultured Erysipelotrichales bacterium | reverse complement strand
TTTATAATGAAGATTATAATGTTTGGAAAGATCGTTATAAAGATATAGTTGTGTCTTATAATAAATTACAGAAATTAAATGATTTAGAGTTTTCTTTCAAGGGCAGAATAAGCGAAAGCATTCAAATCATTTTTCAGGGAAAATGTGTTATAGGTGCAAAAATTGTACATGATAATTTGATGGTATTAGGAGAATTACAGAATTCTAATTATAGTTTAAGAGAAATAAATACTGTTATATATATATTAGATGATTTATTGTGTTATGAATTGATTAAGTTAGGGAGAATAGATGCAAGCTATTATTTAAATCGATTTGATTTTGAACAGATCAATGAGTTGTTAGAAGCTTCGATTGATATCAATCATAAAGAGAATATAGCTATTTTATTAGAATATAAAAATAGATTAGATAAAAGAAATGATTTATTGTTAGATTGGTAGGAGGAGAATATGAAAGGTGCTGCTTCTTTAGCTAAAGAGATATTAGATGTTGGTAAGACTCAATTATTATTAAAGTTAAAGTTCTTAAATCATGCATTATGGAAGTTAGAATTAGTTGAAATAGAGGAAGATATGATTACAACTGATGGGAATATATTATACTATGATCCTTATTTTATCTTAAAGCAATATCGAGAAGATCAAACAACATCTTTAAGAATATGGTTACATTCATTAATGCATTGTTTATTTTTACATATGTATGTTGAAGCAGTGGATATATCATTATGGGATCTAGCTTGCGATATAGCAGTAGAAGCGATGATAGCAGATCTGTGTTTAGATGATTATCACTCAGTTGATCAAAGACTAAGGGAACAAGAGTTAGCAAAGTTTTCTACATTAATTAAACCATTAACTGCTGAAAAGATATATAGATATTTTAAAGATGATCCACCTCAAGAATCATTAATGAATGGATGGAAGATATTATTTTCTTTTGATGATCATAAGATATGGTATAGTCATAATAATGATGGTATAGCATCTCGAAAGAAGAGTATAAGAAAGAATGAAGAATTAGAAGATCCCTTTGAAGGAGATGGAGGGATGCAGGATACATATGATTCAAGATCAGTATGGAAAGATATATCTCAACAAATAGAAACAGAATTACAAACGTTTTCTAAACAGCAAGGAAAGAAATCAGGAGAATTTGTAAAAGCATTGAAAGAGTTACATAGGGAACATGTTGATTATAGAGCTTTCTTGAGTAAGTTTGCGAGTAGAAGTGAAGTTATGAAAACTTCTTTAGATGAGTTTGATTATATATTTTATACTTATGGTTTAAAGTTATATAGGGATATGCCTTTGATAGAACCATTAGAATATAGAGAAGATAAGAAGATTAGAGACTTTGTAATTGTTATAGATACTTCGGGATCAGTACAGGGTGATATGATTCAAATGTTTCTACAAAAGACTTTTACTATATTAAAACAGCAAGAAACATTTGATAATACTTTCCATATACATATTATTCAATGTGATTCTATGGTTAAAAGAGATGATGTTATAAGGAATCAAGCGGAGTTTGATCATTATCTTCAGAATGTTCAATTATATGGATTTGGTGGTACTGATTTTAGACCAGCTTTTGATTATGTTGATGAATTGATTCAAACAGGGGTATTTCGTGATTTAAAAGGATTATTATATTTTACTGATGGTATAGGAGTATATCCTCAAAAGATACCAGAATATTTAACAGCATTTGTTTTTGTGGATAGAGAAAGTATGATATATGCGAAAGTACCTAGCTGGGCAATACAGATATTATTAGAGAAAGAAGATTTAGAGGTAATACAATGAATATAAAACAAGCAAAAGACCAAATAAGAAATGCAGTTAAAGCTTATTCTACAACAAATAAATATGGCAGACCTATTATATCTTTAAAGAGGCAAAGACCAATATTTTTAGTAGGAGCACCAGGTATTGGTAAAACAGCAATAGTAGAACAAATCGCAAAGGAATTAGGTATTGGATTAGTAAGTTATTCTATAACTCATCATACAAGACAAAGTGCCTTAGGATTACCATTTATAAAAGATAAAGAATATAACGGTAAAACATATAGAATAAGTGAATATACTATGAGTGAAATTATTGCATCGGTTTATGAAAAAATGGAAGAAACAGGAGTAAATAGAGGTATATTATTCTTAGATGAAATCAATTGTGTAAGTGAAACGTTATCACCTGCAATGCTTCAATTCTTACAATATAAAGTATTTGGGCAGCATCAAGTACCTGACGGCTGGATAGTAGTAACAGCAGGTAATCCTATGGAATATAATCAATCTGCACATGAATTTGATATGGTAACACAAGACAGATTAAAACGCATAGATATAGAACCTGATTATAATATATGGAGAGAATGGGCTATCAATGAAAATATACATCCTTGTATCTTAAGTTATCTAGATATAAGAAAAGAAGACTTCTATAAAGTAGAAACAACAATAGATGGTAAATCATTTGTAACTCCTAGAGGCTGGGTAGATCTATCAGCTATGATGAAATTATATGAAATCAATAATATAGAAATAGATGAATTACTTATAAGACAATACTTACAGAACAATTCAATATCAAAACAATTTTATGTATACTTTGAATTATGGAAAAAATATAAAAGCGATTATGAAGTCTATGATATATTAAATGGACAAGTAAGTAGTGATATCAAAGAAAGAGCTATTAACTCTTCTATGGATGAACGTATAACATTATTAGGATTATTAATAGATGCTATTAAAGGTGAGATGGAACCCATCATCAACAATAGAATAACTTTAATATCTATAAAAAGTCTATTAAATCATATACATAACAATCATATCGATATCCAAAACTATATTCATCAAACTATTCAGCAACAAAAGGAACGATTAAACAACAAAGATTTATTAAAAGAAAACCAGGAAGAAGAAATATATGCTTATATAGAATCATTAAATTATTTGTTAGAACTAATAGATGATCTAGCTTATGAAGAAAGTATAATAAAAATAAAAGATTGGTATATAAATAATGATGATTATTATTCCTTTAGCGAAGCTGGTGGTAATTATAATGCCTATTTTAAATCTATTTATGATACTAAAAATATAGGACAAGTATCATGTCCGAGATTAACTAAAAAATGTAGTTTTTTGTTCAAATAGAACAAAGTGTGCTATAATATTTATCAAGTGAAGTGATAAAAAGGGGGATATTTATTAGGAGGAGAAAAATATGATTAGTACAAGC
>CAZWZD010000252.1:0-3275 GCA_964638235.1 uncultured Erysipelotrichales bacterium | reverse complement strand
TGGGTGCTTATTGAAAAAATTATGATTTACCTGTGGATTATGGGTATTCAAAAAAATCTTCATAAATAGTTCTCAAAACAATATAATCAGAATAAAAATCATTCTTTACATCATCGATATTAAAATCATATTTCTCTTCAATAGGTATCCAGCCATCTCCAACATCTTCAATTTCTATCATTTCATCAAAAGCCTTTCTATCCTTATAATACAATTCCAATAAATCATGATTATCTTCCCATATACCCATACCTTTTCCTTTGATTACTTTCATATCTTCAGGATTGACAATACAATCATATTCAACAGTATCTTTTAACACTACAGAAAACATATAATTCTCGCTTAAATCATAACGTATAGTAAGCTTATCTTTTTCCTTTAATTCTAAGCTTTGTAAGCTATAATCACTAGCATATTCAGTATCATATCCACCATCATACTGATCGCAATAATAAGTTTTTTCGTCATATTTAACACTAAACAAATGTTCACCATCACAATTCATTGAAGCCAAAACAGCATAACACAATTCTAATAAATTAAATGAGCAAGGAATCTCTATTTCTCTTTCAACATATTTAGATAATCCCTTTAACTTCACTACAAAAATATAACTAGATTTTAAAGATGGTATATTATCATTTGTATCCTCAAGCATACTTTTTACAACCTGAATAGATGTTTCTTCATCGAAATGATGAAAAACAGCCTGAGAAATTCCTAAACTTACAACAGAGTGGAACAAGTCATGGAAATCTTCATCATTTAATTGTCCTTTCATATCATTTATCACTGCTACACAATCTTTATTATCTAATATTTCTTCCATCCACTTATCAATACAATCTTCTAATAAATTTACTAACATTGAAATAATTCTCCTAGTTCAATATTATCATCTTTTGTACTCATTTTCAATAAACTCATTTCATATAATACATAGGGTGATAAAAATGTGTGGAATTACTTGCTTATGTAATTTTTCAAAAGATATAAGTTATTTACAAAAAAACTTAAAAGAAATGTCCTCTTTATTAAAATACAGAGGTCCTGATGATTGTCGAGAATATATTTCTCCCCATGTTCTAATGGCACATAGAAGATTATCTATCATTGATTTAGAAAATGGAAAACAACCAATGCATTATCATATTCATAACCATCATTATACAATCTGTTATAATGGTGAACTCTACAATATGATAGAATTAAAAAAAGAACTTGTAACATTAGGTTACCATTTCAATACTATGAGTGATACAGAAGTCATTTTAACTGCGTATATTGAATACAAAGAAAAATGCGTAGAAAAATTTGAAGGTATATTTGCTTTTATTATTAGTGATGGACAAAAACTATTCATTGCAAGAGATCAAATGGGTGTTAAACCACTCTTCTATGCTCTTTCCAACAATACAATAGCTATCGCAAGTGAAATAAAAAGTATCCTTTGTTATTTAAAAAAAGCAGTAATTGATGATAATGGAATTAGAGAATTATTGGGATTAGGCCCTAGCTGCACACCAGGGAAAACTGTTTATAAAAACATATTTTCTTTAAGACCTGCTCATTATATGATATTTGATGGAGAAATTCATATTCATAGATATTGGATGCCCACAATTAAAAAACACAATGATAACTTAGAAGAAACAATATACAACGTAAAAAAACTAGTAATAGAAAGCATTGAACACCAATTAATCAGCGATGTTCCTCTATCTTCCATGCTTTCAGGCGGATTAGATTCAAGCATCATCACTGCTATTTCTGGACAATTTATTTCTCATCTTTCTACCTACAGTATTTCCTATGAAAATCAAAAAGAATATTTTCAAGCTTATGACTATCAAACTACTATGGACGATGAATATATTCAAGATATGGTAAATTTATATCAAACACAACATAATAACATCATACTTTCACAAAAAGATCTTGTTGATATGTTAGAAACATCTCTAAGAGCCAGAGATATGCCTGGAATGGCCGATATTGATTCTAGCCTTTATTTATTTTCAAAAGAAATTGCGAAGAAGCATAAAGTCTGTCTTTCAGGAGAATGTGCAGATGAAATTTTTGGAGGTTACCCTTGGTTTTACAAACCCGAACTATATAATCAGCCACATTTTCCTTGGATGAGAGATTTAGATTTAAAAATGGAATTATTCCATAAGGATATAAAAAAACTTCAAATCAAAGAATATATAATCCAGCAATATAATCAATCACTATCAGAAATCAAAACTGATGACTTTAAAAAACGAATGATGTATATCAATATGGAGTGGTTCATGCAAACATTATTAACGAGAACCGACAGTCAAACAATGCGTTCATCAATTGAAGTAAGAGTACCATTTGCGAATACTAAAATATTTGAATATCTCTATAATATGCCACATTCTTATATGTTTTATAACAATGAAGAAAAAGGAATATTGAGAGAAGCATTCAAAGATTATTTACCTAATTCTATAACTCATAGAAAGAAAAATCCATATCCTAAAACTCATCATCCATTATACAAGCAGCTCATTATTGATAAACTTAAAATTTTATTAAAAGATCATAACAATATCCTTTATAAACTCTTTGATAAAAAAGCTTTAAATCAATTATTAGAAACTCAAGGAAAAAGTTTCAAATCTCCATGGTTTGGACAATTAATGACAGGTCCTCAACTACTTGCATATTTATATACAATAGGCTTATGGGGAAATATTTATCACATTGAAATTGAATAGCCCTTTTGGGCTATTTTATTAAATCACATTTAAAAAGAACAATTATTTCACTTAATTTACATATTTTGTTAATTTTTAAGCATTTTTAACAAATAATTCTATTACTTTTCATGTATAATAGAGAATAAGGGTGAGGTAATATGTTTAGAATATGTGTATATAACAGTCATGCTATGCAGTTAAAATCTATTTCGTCTTATATTTATGAAGAAATGAATTTTAAAAACATGAGTTATTCAATTCATGAATATAGTTCGTTGAAAGATATTAGTGATAAACTTGATAAAAAGCAGCTTAATTTCGATCTTATAATTATGAGTATAGATGATGATGAAGAAAAATGCATTGATATTGTAAAAAGAATTAATGAATTATCTTATGGCAGTGAAGTCATTTATTTAGCACAGGATATCAATCATGTTAAAAATATATTTGAGACTGAATTTCTGTATTTTATAACAATTGATGAATTCAAAACAAGATTTAACAAAGCCCTTAACAAAATGCTACAAGGCAGCAGAAATA
>CAZWZD010000251.1:0-3282 GCA_964638235.1 uncultured Erysipelotrichales bacterium | reverse complement strand
TTAACTAATCCATTTAATAAAGTACTCATATTTGCTCTACTTATATTTAACTTTTCTGCTAAATGTTGAGTTGTAAATTCATAATTTTTATCAATTGAACTATTTTTATTCAAGTATTCTAACAGGATATCTTTATTTGTTTTCATAAACACATACCTCCATGTGTTTATATTATAACCTAAGATATCATAGAAATAAAAGCAATTTTATACATGTTAGAAAAGATAATCTTTCTGACACAAAAAAAGTATAGCTAGAATTCTAACTATACTCATATAACTAACAATTTTTATTAAGATATACATAATCATGATTATGAGCTTCAAATATCACACCATAAGGATCTTTAAGATAAATCGTATTAACATAGTTATACTCACTTACAGGATATTCAAGCATGATAGAATACTCTTGTCCACCATGAGCTTTAAAGTTTTCTACAAATTCCTTAACATCAGGTACTGTAATTGCAAAATGAGAGAGTCCTTGCCTTTTATAGTCAAATTCAAGTTCTGGTTTATAATTTCCTTCAAATTGAATAACTTCTATCCCTACACCATTACTACCTACCATATGTGCAAGTTTAAAAGATATCCATTGTTGATCTTGGTGAGTGTAAAGAGTATTACAGAAATAACTATTATCTCCTCCATCATTGATAACTTCACTTGGTGTACCAATAAGCTGCCATCCCATAACTTCCTGATAAAATTTGATAGCACCTTGTAAATCATTAACAGTAAGACTTACATGATTGATTGCTGCAATAGGTCTTGTCATAATATATCCTCCTTTTAATATTTAATAATGACTTTTAATGCATTTTGAGCATCACATGCTGTTTCTAAAGCTTCAATTATATTTTCATGAGCAAATTCATGAGTAATTATTTTTTCTACTGGGAACATATGACTAGCAATAATTTCCATTGATAACTTTATAATATCAATTCCTCCACCACCAGCTCCAATGATTTTAAAACCACCTAGAGTAATATCTGTAAAATTAACAGTTATAGGTTTATGATACATAGCAACAAGACAAATAATACTATCAGGTTTAGCTCCTTTAAAAAGATTATCAACACTTGGTTGATTTCCTGCTGCATCTACGTAATAATCACAATCTAATGAAAAACCACCAAATTTAGGTACTGTTCCTAATATTTCTGCACACTTACTCATGTAATCATCTTTTTGAACATTACATACCTTAAGACCTAATTCTTCAGCAAGTTTAAGCCTAGATTCCATAATATCACAAACAACGACTTCACAACCCTTATACTTAAATGTTAAAGCAGCTGTTAATCCTATCGCACCAGCTCCAAATATGATAGCCTTTTTACCAGATTCTATACCACAACGCATAGCAGCATTACATCCTATTGTAAATGGTTCAATAATACTTGCAGTTCTATCATCAATTTCATCTGGGATCTTAAAAACAGTTTGTTCATTTGTTACATTCATAACTTCAATGTATTCACTAAATCCGCCAACTGTTGCAGATCTCATTATATCCCCTTTCGCATATGGTCCCCATACATAGAGACGATCTCCTTCTTTGATTCCTTGTTTTTTAACATTCTCTCCAACTTTTATGACTTTACATGAAAATTCATGTCCAAATTCATGATTTTTCCATATCATATTATCATCTCCACCATGAAGATATGCAGCAACATCTGACCCACAAATAGCAGCATAGATATTTTGAACAACAATACCATTATCATCACAATCTGGCATTGGTAGTTCCTGCATTTCCACATTCTTGATTCCTTTATAAATAGCAGCTTTCATTATTCATCCTCCTCGTATAATTTCAAAGCTTTTTCTTATTTTATTGTAAAATATCATTAGTCTTTCAAGCAATTATCACAATTTTATTTTGGTATAAAAAAAAGAACACTTTTTTAATTATGTCCATCAAACATATTATCTAAAAAGTATTCTGCCATTTTTTTATGACTGACGATCATACCATCAGTTAACCATTTTTTCATTAACATTGCCTGTACAGCTGCATATTTATAGGAAAGATATTCTAAATCTTCTCCATAAAATTTTGTTTTATACAACTCTTTATTATATTCTGCAAGCTTATTAACAATAGTAAAAAACAAAGAATTTTGACCATCTTCTTTCATTGCAAGGATATAAAACTCTTTGTGCTTATAAAAGCTTAAATACCAGCTTTCAATCAAAGATACTCTATCAATATCACTTTTAAATAAAATATCCATAGGTTTTATAGCTTCTTGATCAAATATATACTCAATGATTTCATAACAATCTTTAAAATACTTATAAAAAGTTGTACGAGAAATTTGAATATACTTACAAAACTCTCTAACAGTTATTTTTGTTGTCTTTTTCTGTATTGAATAATTGATATATTCGTCAACTATTCTCTGTTTAACTTCCATAGTATCGCCTCATTGATCAATTAATTCTTTTTTTAAATAGATAACATCATCCATTGGATTATTATAATAAGGTTCACATTGATGAAAACCTGCTTTCTTATAAAGATGAACCGCTGACTTTAAAGAAATGATCGTATCTAATACCATTTCTTGATAACCTGCATTTTTAGCATGCTCTACTATTTCATCAATCAATTTCTCACCTATTTTTTTACCACGACATTTAGGCTTTACATATAGTCTCTTCATCTCACAACGAAATGAAGAATGACGATGATAAGCTACCATTCCAACAATTTCATCATTTTCTACTGCAACTAATAATTCACCTTCTGGTGCAGTATATTTATGAGCAGGATTGCTTAATTCATCATCAATATTTTGAAATGATAAATCTCTTCCAAGCCATTTTGTATATTCTATGATTAACTCTTTGACCTCATTTATATAATTTTTACCATCAATAATCTTCACATTATCTCCTCCATATATTAATATTCATAATTAACCCAATACAGCAATTATACTACTTAACAATTTAAAAGAAAAGCATAATTATGTTATTTACATCTTATAAATCAACTTTCTTATAAAGATAAATTGTTGATTATAATGAAGTAATTGTATATAAATCATTTTGCAATATCCAATATTTTAAAAACATTATGTTTTTATCGGGACTTTGACAGAATATTGGAGGATATTTCAAAAAGCGCTGATTATAGCGTTATTTTTTTGTCAAATTTTTTGTATATTATTGTTGTATGGTGTTGTATATTTATTTGATATGTGCTATAATAGAGTATGTTCGAAAAGTAAACATTTAAATTTATGAAAAGAACAAAAATCTT
>CAZWZD010000250.1:0-3289 GCA_964638235.1 uncultured Erysipelotrichales bacterium | reverse complement strand
TAAAAGTTAGAAATTTTTTATCTTATTTCCAGTTTCTGCTTGCAATTCGGGTTTTTTTATCTTCGTACTCGCACATACATTTGGTTCTTTTTTGATTTCTATTTCATATGTATATATAAAGGAGGTTATCTATGAATAGTAACTATATATCAAAATTGAAAATAGAAGAATTTAAAGCCGTGTTAATACAATTTAATATTGATATTGATGATACATTAAAAAATGAAATCCTTAATTTAATAAAAAACAATCAATATGCAATCATTAATGATGAATTTCAAGATATTTTAGAAATTTCAATAAAAAAACTGACAAGTGAAAATACCTGTCAGAAATTCCATCTCTTAATTAATAATCACTTTAAACCATTATTAAATTCGTGACTTCTTAACATTTCTATTTCTTCCTTATAAGGGGGACAACCCTCAATATAAGGTGTTTCTAATATTTTAGGAACACTTTTTAATTTATAATGATTTACTATATAATTCAGTTTATCAAATCCAATATATCCATAACCAATATTTTCATGTCTATCCTTATGTGATCCCATTGGATTTTTAGAATCATTTATGTGTACAACTAACAACCTATCCATCCCAATAATTCTATCAAATTCATCAATAATGCTATCAAAATCAGATAAATCATAACCAGCATCATGAATATGACACGTATCCAAACATACGCCTAACAAATAGTTTTTTTCAACATTATCAATTATATACTTTAATTCTTCAAATGTTTTTCCCAATTCACTGCCTTTTCCAGCCATTGTTTCTAAAGCAATCTTAACCCTTTGATTATCACTAAGAACTTCATTTAATCCTTTTATAATCTGATCAAGCCCCTTTTTCTCACCAGCCTTTACATGTGAACCAGGATGCAAAACAAGACGAGTAGCTCCAATTGCTTCACATCTTTCAATTTCCTGTTTTAAAAACCTTACACCCAACTCATATGTTTCTTGTTTGACTGTATTAGCTAAATTAATTATATATGGAGCATGAATAACTACATTGTTTATATCAATATTATTCTCTAACATTAATTTTTTAGCATCTTCTATCCTTAATTGATCTATTGGTTTCCTAAATGTATTTTGAGGTGCTCCCGTATATATCATAAAAGTATTAGCCCCATAAGATAAAGCTTCTTTAACAGAGCCTAGCATCATATCTTTTCCACTCATAGAAACATGAGAACCAATAATCATTGCTCTTCCCTCTTCCTTTTCTCTCTTTGAGCCTGTTTCGCTCTTTCTTTCTTCTGTCTAGCAATATCAGCCTTAATAATTGCTCTTTTCTCTTTTCTTACTAGCTGCTCAACTTCTCTTTTACGTTTCTTTTTATACCCTGGCTTTACCTTTCTAGGTTTTTTAACAACACTTTGAATTTTCATTTCTAATTCACTTTGCTGCTTTACTCTATTTTTCCTTTTTTCTCTTTCTCCAGCATCTACAAATCTATCTTTTTTTATTTCCTTGACACTAAAATGAATACCTTTTTTCTCAAGTAAATGAACTAAATTTTCATCAGAAGTATCATACATACTATAACATTCACCGGTATATTTACCTCTTCCACATCTACCAGATCTATGAATATAAAAATCTAACTCATTAGGAAATCCCATATTGATAATATGACTTGCCCCATCAATATCAATTCCTCTAGCTGCAATATCAGTAGCAACGATATATTGATACTGATTATTTTTAATTCGACGCATCATTTGTTTTCTTTCTCGCGGTTCCAAATCACCATGAATTTCTCCAACTTTAATACCATCAACTCTTAACTTTCTTGTTACATCAGATGCTTCTACTCTTGTATTACAAAAAATAATACATAAGTACGGATCAATAATATTCATTATTTCTCTTAAAACCATGTACCTATCTCTATGTTTCGTTGGAACTAAGAAATGACTAATATTTAAAGCAGAAATAACTTTCTCATCAATCTCAATTAATTTCGGAGATTTCATATACTTTCTTAAAAAAGGTCTTAATTTCTGAGGTATAGTAGCAGAAAATACCAGCATTTGAATATTCTCTTTCATCTTCGATAAAACAGCATCAATATCCTCTAAATAACCAAACTCCAAAGTCATATCAGCTTCATCAACAACAACAATATCTGCAGTCGTAATATATAATGCCTGCTCATCTAAAGATAAATCCTTAATTCTTCCAGGAGTTCCAATAACAATATGTGGCTGTGTCGATAACTTATCAATAGTCTTTTGTTTATCATTACCACCAACAATTAAAGAAACTCTCAATTCAGGCTGTTCTTTAACAAACATTTTAGCATGTTCATAAGTTTGTGCTGCTAATTCTCTTGTAGGAGAAATAATAACCGCTTGAACACAATCCTTCTCAATATCAACCAAATCAATAATTGGAATCAAAAAAGCATGAGTTTTACCTGTTCCAGTTTGAGAAATACCAATAACATCCCTTTGTTTAAATATCAAAGGCATAACAGCCTTCTGTATAGGCATTGGTTCAACAAACCCAATCTTCTTAATAACAGCTTCAACATATGATTTAAATTTATAATCTGAAAATAATTTCATAATATCGCCTCCTTTTAGCGTTAGTGATTATACTATAAAAATATGAAAAAATCAAAATATAATGAAAACACGAAGAACTTTTTTATTCGATAACCATAATATACAATAAGGAGGTGTCAATATGTATACTTATTACGAATACAATCCATATAACTATTATCCAAATCCATATATAATATACTCAAGAAAACCATCATTGCTAGAATCAATGAGATATTCAATGCATCAGTTAAATATGTCCAGCACTTTAAAAACAGCCCAAAAAACATTATACACAGCCAATCAAATCATACCAATTATTAATCAATTAAGACCAATAATTCATAATGCATCAACTGCATTTAAAGTTGCTAAAGTCGTTAGAAACTTTGATAATCTAGATGATGAAATAGACAATGAACTCAAAGAAAATAAAGTATTTGATAACATGATGAATTAAAATGATAAATACACTCATTTAAAAAAGTTTCATCATTCAACTTTTTTCATAGATAAAATATTATAAAGTTATATTAAAAGAATGAAAATCTTTATTAAGTTAAGATCTTCATTCTTTTAAACTCCTGTGATAAAACTTATTTTTATTCATCTCTTCTTTTAACTTAATTTTTTATGATTACAATAACAATCATGACAAAGTTTTTCCATAGTCGAAAGTTCATATCCCAATACTTCTTCAAGCACTTTTATATTTCTAGATAAATAA
>CAZWZD010000249.1:0-3322 GCA_964638235.1 uncultured Erysipelotrichales bacterium | reverse complement strand
ATGATACTAAGATGAATATAGAGAATGGATCAGAGTTAATAAATATTAGAACATTGACTTTAGAAATATTGGATGATATTGAAAGAGTATTTAGTGATTATCATGATATTATAGAATATCAAAGAAATAAGATAGTTAATCATCAAAGATATGTAGAAAGGATTAAAAGAGAATTTTCCGAAAATTATGTACCATTAGGAATAAAAAAAGCAAAGGAATATGCTGAAAAGATATGCAAAGGGGGTTAATTGCATGTGTGAAATATTTGGCGTCAGTGCGAAAGATAAAGTATATCTTAATGCTTATTTAAAAGAGTTTTATAAACATAGTCATTCGCATCCACATGGATGGGGACTAGGTGTTATTGAGGGGAATGAAGTTAATATTGAAAAAGAGCCATTGCAGGCAACAGACAGTTTTTATTTGAAACAGCGATTAACATTGCCAATAAAATCTAAAATAGCATTAGCTCATATTAGATATGCTACTATTGGAAATCTTTATTATCGAAACTGTCATCCATATACAAAGAAAGATAAGTTTTCAAGAAGATGGACATTGGTTCATAATGGAACGATCTTTCATTATCCATTATTAGATGCTTATGTAGAAGAACAAATTGGTGAAACTGATAGTGAAAGAATATTATTTTATATAATTGATAAGATCAATGAACATGAGGAGCTTGATGAGTTAGGGAGATTTCAATTGCTTAATGATATTTTTGTAGATATGACAAAAGATAATAATAAAGTTAATATTATTATTACTGATGGCGAAATTGTTTATGTTCATACTAATTATGATAATTCTTTATATATGTTAGATACCGAAGGATGTGTTATTTTTTCCACTCAGCCATTAAGCAATGAAAATTGGAAGAGAGTTCCATTTACAACTTTATTAGCTTATAAAGATGGTCGATTATTATTTACTGGTGATAATCATCATCATGAGTATTTTGATACACCAGAAAATACAAAATATTTATATCAAATTTTTTCAGATTTATAGGAGGAAGAATTATGAATGTTATATTTATCTCACCGCATTATCCAACTCATTTTTATAATTTTTGTGAAAGATTAAAAACAAGAGGAGTAAATGTATTAGGAATTGGAGATACATCTTATGATAATTTAAGTGAAGAGTGTAAAAGAAGTTTAACAAATTATCAGCAGGTATCTAGTTTGCATAATTACGATGAAGTTTGTAGGAAAGTGGCTTATTATATTTATAGTTATGGTAGAATTGATTATGTTGAATCAGAGAATGAATATTGGTTAGAATTAGATGCTAGAATTAGAACGGATTTTAATATTTTAACTGGTCCTAAACTTGAAGAAATGGATAAGATGAATCATAAATCTTTAATGAAAGAAGCTTATAAAAGGGCGAATATTCCAACAGCTAGATGGAAGCTAATTCATTCATTGCAAGAAGCAATTGATTTTGCGAATGAAGTATCCTATCCAGTTATTGTTAAGCCTGATAAAGGAGTAGGCGCTAGTAATACTTATAAGATTGATAACGATCAGCAATTAACTGATTTTTGGAATAAAGTGGATAAAAGTATTCAGTTTATTGAAGAAGAGTTGGTACCTGGACATGTAGAAACATTTGATGGAATTACAAATAGTCGAAAAGAAGTTTTGTTTGCGGCTAGTCAAGTTTTACCAGGTAGTTTAATGGATGCTGTTAATAATGATGAAGATGTTGTGAGTTATTGTCAGGCTCCTCAAAATGATTTATATGATGCAGGAGCAAGATTATTAAAGGAATTTGATACGAGAAATAAGTTTTTTCATTTTGAATTTTTTAGATTAGATCAAGATAAAAAGGGATTAGGCAAAAAGGGAGATATCGTTGGTTTAGAAGTTAATATGAGAGCTCCTGGAGGATATATTCCTGATAAGATGAATTATGCTTTTGAAACGGATGTTTATACAATCTGGGCAGATAGTTTGATTTATGATAAGTGTTTCATGAACAGTGAATTTAAGTATTATATTACTCATGTTGGTAGAAAGAATTCTATTCAATATAAGTATAATTATAATGATATAAGACATAAATTTGGTGATAGAATTATAAGTGAAAGAGAAGTTGACTTAAATCTTGCAGATGAAATGGGAAATCATGCCTTTTTATTAAGAGCGAGTTCTAAAACAGAAATGAATGAACAAATTGAATACATTTTAAAAAGAAAGGAATAAACAATGGAAAGAAAAGAATTAAGTTGGTATAGCCGATATCTTCAAAGAGATATGAATATGATTGTATATGGACAATCTGGAGTGCCATTTATAGTATTTCCTTGTCAAGATTCTATGTGTAATAACTTTGAAGAGTTTCAAATGATAGATACTCTATCAGATTATTTAGATAATAATCAAATACAACTATTTTGTGTTGACACTGTAGATAAAGAAAGTTGGTCTGATACATTTGGAAATAAAGAACATAGAGCTCAGATACAAGAAAACTATTATCATTATATTGTAGATGAAGTTGTACCATTTATGTATAATGAATATCACATTGCTTCACGACCATTTGCGACTGGATGCAGTTTAGGTGCAACTCATGCTGCTATTGTTTTCTTTAGAAGACCTGATATATTTGAAGGAGTCATTGGACTTGCAGGATGTTATGATGCTCCTCATTTCTTTGATGGCTGGTGCAATGAAACATTATATGATAACTCACCTGTTCATTTCTTAAAGAATATGCCTGCTGATCATCCATATATTGATTTATATAATCAAAGAAAGATCATCTTATCAGTAGGTCAGGGAAGGTGGAATAAAGAAGGAATAAGAACGATAGAAATATTAAGAACGATATTTCAAAATAAAGGTATTCATGGCTGGATAGATTTATGGGGCTATGATGTAGATCATGATTGGCCTTGGTGGAAAAAACAATACAGATATTTTTTACCATATATATTAGAAAACAGGTAGTACAACTACCTGTTATCTAAGCGTTATTTTTAATTTATAGAGCTATCAGTGAAAAATGAAATTATTCGAAAAACTTTTTCTAATATTATTTTTTCACTATAAAATATGAATACATTACTTTATTCATATTTTTTTAACTAATATAATTCAATGAAAGGTTTTTTATAATTGATTTTACTATTATTAGGATTTATTGATTTTTCTAATTGTTCTAAAATATGATTATTATCATATGTTACGTTATTCTTTTTATAGCACTCTTTTAATAATGAAACATAGCCAGCTGCTATAGCACAAGCATAAGAAGTTCCTGTGATTTTTTCTTTTTTCCCATGATTTAATGACATTAATTCCAC
>CAZWZD010000248.1:0-3324 GCA_964638235.1 uncultured Erysipelotrichales bacterium | reverse complement strand
TGAATGATGATTATAAGATTAATAAGATTACAATTATATTTATTATCACGACTTTGTTATTTAATGCTTTGAGTATTGGTGTTCTAATATATCTTAGAAATTTAAAGAAAAATCATTCTGTCAAGTAAAATTACTTGACAGATATTTTATTTGTGGTATTATATGCTAGTAAATTATATAGGAGGTAAAATTTATGGCAGTTAGAATTAGATTAAAAAGAATGGGTGCAAAGAAGTCACCATACTATAGAATTGTTGCAGCAGACTCTAGATCTCCTAGAGATGGACGTTTTATTGAACAATTAGGTACATATGATCCTACTAAAAATCCAGCAGCTGTTACATTAAAAGAAGAAGAAATCTTAAAATGGTTAAATAATGGTGCTCAACCATCTGATACAGTAAGAAGTTTATTATCTCAAGCTGGTATCATGAAGAAATTTGCTGAAAGCAAAGTAAAATAAGGTGATTTTTAATGGATTACGTAAAGACATTGCATGATATTGCTGTTGAATTAGTTGATGATAAGAGTCATTTAGAGGTAAGAGAAATGCCTTCTTTAGATGATGATGTTATTGTTTTATATGTATATGCTAGTTCTAGTGATATAGCAAAACTTATAGGTAGAAAAGGTGTTATTGCGAGTTCTATTCGTCAGTTAATGTCTGTTTCTGGTCGCCTTCATGATAAAAAATTAGATATTAAATTTGAATCATATGGAGAATAGATGTGTTTATGCACATCTTTTTTTAGGAAGGTTAGTTATGAAGAAAATAAGAATTGCAAAAATAGTGAATACTCATGGTATTAGAGGAGATTTAAAACTTAAATCTTTAACAGATTTTAAAGAAGAGAGATTTAAGAAAGGACATCATTTATTTATTAGATATGAAAATACTGATTTAGAAATGGTTGTTCATGCTCATAGGACACATAAAGGTATGGAATTGGTTAGTTTTGAAGATCATTTAGATATCAATTTAGTGGAAAAGTATAAGAATTGTTATGTTTATGATTATAAGGATCAAAGTTTACTTGATGATGATGAATATTATGTTTCTGATTTGATAGGTTGTGACGTATTTGATCAAAATCAGTATATTGGTAAAGTAAAGGAAGTTCAATTGTATCCTCATCATGATATTTTGATTGTAAAAGGTGAAGATAAGGAATATAAAATACCTTATGTTAATGCTTTTGTATTAAATGAAGATATTGAAAATAAAAGAATTGATGTTAAATTGATAGAGGGTTTTTAAATGAGAATTGATATATTATCTCTTTTTCCTGAGATGTTTGATGGATTTTTAAATACTTCTATCATAAAAAGAGCTATTGACGCTAAAATTGTAGATGTGCATATTCATGATTTTAGAGAATATTCGCAGAACAAACATAAGAAAGTAGATGAATATCCTTATGGAGGAGGGCAAGGCATGGTTTTGACTTGTCAGCCTATTGTTGATTGTTTAAAAGATATTTCTACTAAAAATTCATTTATTATTTTAATGACTCCTCAGGGTGTTACTTTGAAACAACAGTTAAGTATTCAATTATCTAAAGAAAAACATTTGATTATTATTTGTGGTCATTATGAGGGTTTTGATGAGAGAATAAGAGATTATGTAGATATGGAAATATCTATAGGAGATTATGTGCTTACTGGTGGAGAGTTATCTAGTATGGTAGTGTGTGATAGTGTTATTCGATTGATAGAAGGCAGTATTAGAGAAGAATCACATGAAGATGATTCTTTTAGTGATGGATTACTGGAGTACCCGCAGTATACACGTCCTTATGAATATGATGGAAATAAGGTTCCTGATGTTTTAATGAGTGGACATCATGAAAATATTAGAAAATGGAGATTAAAGCAATCATTATTAAAAACATATCGAAAAAGACCTGATTTGTTAGAAAACAGAGAAATGAATGAAGAAGAATTACAAATATTGAAAGAAATTGAAAATAATGATTGATTTTATTATCAATTAATGATAATATAGACAAGCAAAAGTTCCGCTGGTATATTACGAATGAACTTTGAAGACTATATATGGAGGTAGAGTGCAATGAATATGCAATTAGTAGATCAAATTACTAAGAAACAATTAAGGAAAGATATTCCTGATTTTAAACCAGGAGATACATTAAAAGTGTATGTAACTATCAAAGAAGGGGATAAAACACGTATTCAGTTATTTGAAGGTGTTTGTATTGCAAGAAAGGGTAAAGGAATTGGTGAAACATTTACTGTAAGAAAGATTTCTTATGGTGTAGGTGTAGAAAGAATTTTCCCTGTACATTCTCCAATTATTGATAGAATTGAAGTAGCTAAGATTGGTAAAGTACGTAGAGCTAAATTACATTATTTACGTGGATTATCTGGTAAAGCTGCTAGAATTAAAGAAATTAGAAAATAGAAAAGGGCGTTTGCCCTTTTTCTTTTTTAGTGTATAATTGTTTTAAGGAGGTTTTTTATGAGTGATAGAAAAAAAGAGATTATTAAGTCAATTATAGAATTAGTTGTTCTAGCAGCTATTGTTTTATTAGTTTTTAAATATATTGTTATTCCTGTAAGAATTGTTGGTGATTCTATGGAAAATAATTTGCATGACAATAATATTGCATTTATTAATGCGATTGGTTCTAGAAATGGGAATGTAGATCGTTTTGATGTTGTTGTTTTATATTCAAAAGATTTGGATGAGAAGATTATTAAAAGAGTTATTGGACTTCCTGGAGAACATATTGTTTTTAAAGATGATCAATTATATGTTGATGATGTGTTAGTTGCACAGGATTTTTTAGATGAAGAATTTATGGAATATTCTAAAGAACAATATAATAATGAATTATTTACTGATGATTTTGAAATTACTGTAGGATCTAATGAGATATTTGTAATGGGAGATAATCGTTTGGGATCTACTGATTCAAGAGTATTGGGTTGTTTTTCGTTTGATGATATTATAGGTAAAAATGGAGTTGTTGTTTTTCCTTTTAATAATATTCAATGGTTAGAATAATGAGTAATAATTTTATTCAAATTGTTGTTTATATTTTATAGATAGAAGGCTGGTTAGTATGTTTATAATTAACTGGCTTTTTTTTGAATAAACAGGTAATAATAAATATATTATGATATTTTTATCATATATTGTTAACTTATTGATACATGAAAAGTATGATAATTTCACATTATTTTTGATATTTATTTTATACTTTTACATAAATAATTCTATATATTTTTATATAGAATAGTAGTGCAAAGATAGTGTAAAGAATTTATGAAAAAATCATCAAATTCACACTATAAGGGTAC
>CAZWZD010000247.1:0-3348 GCA_964638235.1 uncultured Erysipelotrichales bacterium | reverse complement strand
TTACTATTATGATGAATAGCCTAGAAGATACTAATTGTGCAAGATTACAAGTCATTATAAAAGTTAATAATAAGGCTTTTACTTATGATAAAGTTGAATTTGTCAATAAAATTGAATTGCGTCCAGGAGATATATGTGGTCAAATGTATAGACTTCCTAAGCAAATATGTCAATTACTTCACTTTAATGATAAGATTGATATTATTATGAATATTATTGTTAACAACAAGATTATTTGTAATAATAGTCGAGATTGTCATATCTTTGAATATGTTGAACCACTTACAACTTTAAGTAAAGCTTGCGTTTCAAGTCATGCAATTTATGATATAACAATGCCTGCATTCTCTGATAGAATCAGAGGGTTTGGTCGAAAAAAAGAGAGAAAAGATATCCGAGAACTTTTAAATTATAAACAATTCGTTGTTGTTTATGGACCTTCTCGTGTAGGAAAATCTTCTTTGATTAATGATATTTGGTATCAATATTTACCAAAAGAGTTTAGCAAAGAACATCCAGAACAATCAATCATGGCTATTAAAGTTGGTGTAGAAACCGATTATAGGAAACATATGATTAATAATAAAACATTAGATCATTTTGAAACAGTTGAGGATATTCTTGAGTATTTATTTATTGTTCCTTTAAAGATAGCTTTTGATACTACAAATTTTAATAATGAAACAAAACGTTCAAGAGTATTTGGAAGGAAACTTCCGATACAAATTCTAAATAAAATAAATGAAATTATTAATCAAAAACGTAGCGTACGTGATCAGTACTATTATATTTCTAATGTATTAAAAGAAGAAAATTGTGAGATATGGTTACTTATTGATGAATTCCAGCAAATTATTGAGAAATGGCCTGGAAATGCTGAAGAATTAGTTTATCTTTGTCAAGATATTATGTATAACTGTCATTCAACAATTCGTTTGCTTTTTTGTGGCTCTGATGATCTAGTTCGCATCATTGAATGTGAAAATGATCCAAATTGGAAGTTATTTACTGTTATGAGTAATAATCATACTGTTCCAATTGGGCAGCTTGATTATGATGATTTTACTACAATGATGGAAGATTCGAGTATATGGAAAAAAACAGAGAATACATCACAACATTGGCCATTTTCAAAGTCAGCATTAAAATTATTACATCATTATACAGGTGGTAATGCAATATTAGGAAAACTATTTGGTCAAGAAATTTTAAAGAATTTAGACAATAATGTGTATAATAATCGCATGTTGCTTTATCCATCAGATATAACAAGTATTGCTTATTCTTTATTGAATCAGCAAGTGGGGAATATTAAAGAATTGCTGATTATTCATAATACAAAGAATCTTGATAATGAAATGCCATATTTAATGTATATAGCTAGTGATTTAAAACAAAATGTAAGTGAATCTTATGTTTCTTATGTTAAGATTAGAAATTTCTTTTGTTCTAGAGATGCAAAAGAAATAGAACTTGCATTAAAAATATTACTTGCTAGAGGAATATTGATAGAAAATCAAAATCAATATCGTTTTGCGACAATGTTCTATGATGATTTCTTTAAAAATCAAGCGAGCGAAGCAAAAATTCAAGAATTATATCAGCAAGAACATATCGAAGATGCCCATGAAAATAATCATTCTTCTATTAAAGATGTTTTACATCAGTTCTCTGATTTATCAGAAGAAGATAAAATGTTAGTATTTTCTGATTTATATCAAAATAAATTATCAGAAAAGCAACAAAGCAAATTTAGAAACAGTGTTGGTAATCAGCATATTGGTGATAATATGTATAATAGCTCAAAGATAAGTGAACAAAATAATATTCAAATTAATGTTCAATCAATTACTAACACTTTAAATAGAATAGGAATGATTGCATCAGGCAATGGCAGTGATATGGAACTTCTAGAAAATCTTAATCAGTTGCCAAGATTATCCTCTTATTTTGATAATAATGCTTTAGAGAATGTTATGATAAAAGCAGATAATGAAGATCAAGATGATGTTATTGAAGCTGAGATAATCCTTGATGAAAAAACTGATGAAATGATTACAAACTATCAAGGAGCATTGATAGCTCAAAAAAATGTATCACCAGATTTTCATGTATGGGATGTATTGGGTATTCAATACGATGATTATTTACATCTTGCTGAAATCTTAGATCCATCTTTTATGACAGATTTATATTTTGCTGCTAAACTAGATTCTATTTTCTCATTAATAACAGATATGCAAGGATTGGATTTTAGCCCGGTTACTATTATGTATTGTAAGATTGTGGAGAAAATGTTGAAATACTATCATATAGATGTCTATAGTGAAAGAATTCAAAATGCTTCTACTCGTATTTATATAGATAAGCATAGTGTTAAATTTGGTGAACTTACTGATGAATCATTAAGAAAGGATATTCAAAATAAATTAACTATTGGAGTTTTCTTGTTCCCAATTCATCCTGAATATGTTAAAGAACAAACAATTGAAAAACTAGCTAACAGTAGAAGAGAAACTAAAAAACAGTTATGGCGTAGTCATGGTCAAGCATTGTTAGAAGTAAAAAATATTAGAAATAAATCTGCTCATGGCAATAAAAAAGAAACTGTATCTTATGATATGCTTATTCATTTAAAAAAGCTATTATTTGAAAATCATGAGTTAGAGAATATTGTTGAAATATGTGATTAAAGAGTGTTTGCTAGAAACACTCTTTTTCATTATTTTTTTCTGATGAAAAATATATTCAAATATTCATTCATTATATAATGATGATGTCAAGGGATAACCTAAATAAAAGAAAAGGAGATTAAATGTATGGAAAAAGATGTAAGAAAAGAAAATTTAGTTGAGGAGTTAGATTGTAAATGTAAATGTTGCTGGGCAAGTGATAAGGTATGTGAATACTGTTATTATTATGAATATTACAAAGGAACACATAGATGCAGCTGGAGTGGTAAGATAGTTCCACCTAAAGATTATTGTACACACTTTACTAAATGCTAAAAAAGATAATTTGATAATGCTGAAACTTAGAAAGGAGAGTTAAAGAGTGTTTGGATAACACTCTTTTCAATATTAAGTGTATGAAAGAAGAAGAAAGAAAAAAATATTTAGCTGAAAGAGCAAAATATATTGAAAGAATGTATTATAAAAATAAATTGTATTTGAAGGGGTTTAAAATGTGTGAGTCTTGTTTGTATTATGAATATTATGATGATGCATATAGATGCATGAGGACACGAAAGAAACGTTTACCCATAGATCGTTGTCTAGACTTTACTAAAGTGTATTAAAAGTGTAATAATAATATAGTAATATTAGAAAAATTAATTGTGAATGAGGA
>CAZWZD010000246.1:0-3351 GCA_964638235.1 uncultured Erysipelotrichales bacterium | reverse complement strand
TATTTGATGTAGAGAATGGTCTGGGAGCTTATGATAAAGTAGAAGAAGATGGTACAATTAATTATGAATACAGAATTAATTATCATAGAGAACATATTAGAAATTTAATGAAAGCTAGAGAAGAAGGAGTTAATATATTTGGATATACAACTTGGGCCCCAATAGATTTAGTTTCTTTTACAACTGGGCAGATGGATAAAAGATATGGATTCATTTATGTTGATATGAATGATGAAGGAATTGGTGATTTACATAGAATAAAAAAGAATTCGTTTTATTGGATTAAGAAAGTTTATGAAAGTGATGGTAAAAATTTAGATTGATTGAAGAAGGAGAAATGTTAGTAGTTGCTTATATTGGATTTGGTAATAGTGTATGTCGATATCATTTACCATATGTAGAAAGAAGAAAAGACACAGTAAAAGTTAAATATATTTATCGTAGGGATGAGGATCGAATTGGTGATAAAGCTAGAGAAGATTGGTATCCTGATATTTGTTTTACAAGTGATATAGATCAAGTGATGAATGATGAAGAAGTCAATTTAATTGTTGTAAATACACCCAATAGTTTTCATGTTCCATATACAATGATGGCTTTAAAACATAATAAAAATGTGTTATGTGAAAAACCTTTCGCTATGACAGCCAAACAAGCAAAAGAAGTATTTGATTTTGCTAAAGATAAAGATCTTATTGTGATGGCTAATCAAAATAGACGTTATGATGCCGATATGCAAACTGTCCGCGAAGTAATTGAATCTGGAGTTTTAGGTGATATTGTTGAAGTCGAATCACATTATGATTACTATCGTCCTGCTATTAAGGATCATAAGCAATTTGGTACTTTATATGGTTTAGCAGTTCATCCAATAGATCAAATTATCGGTCAATTTGGGAAACCAAAACATGTTGTTTATGATTGTAGAAGTATTGATAATCCAGGAGTATCAGATGATTATTATGATATAGATTTCTTTTATGATAATGGTATGAAAGCTATTGTAAAGACAAGTTATTATGTTAAATTAGATTATCCAAGTTTTACTGTTCATGGTAAAAGAGGAAGTTTCTTAATGCCAGCCATGCCACATCAAAGTAGTTTAAAGCCCAAATCTGGACCTATTGAAATTAGTTTTGAGCCTTTGCCTGAAGAATATTAGGGGAGATTATGTTATGTGGATGATGAAGGAAAAAATATAAAAATGAAAGTTCCTTTAAAAGTCCAAGATTATGGAAAAATTTATGATAATTTATATGATGTCATTATTAATGGAAAAGAAAAAATTGTTAAAGATGAAGAAGTTATCGAAGTGTTACATATTATTGAAGAAGCTACGCTTAAAGCAAAGGAGGCATCTTTATGAGAATGGGGATTGCTGGAGCAGGAATGATTGTAAAAGATCTTTTTAACTTTATTCATGATGTAGAAGGTATTGAATTAGAAGCTATTGCTTCTACTCCCCGTTCATTAAAAAAAGTAACCCAGATAGCACAAGAGCAAGGTATTAAAAAGGTTTACAGTTGCTATGATGAATTATTAACTGATGATGCAATTGAAGTTTTGTATATAGCATCACCCAATCATTTACATTATGATATGTGTAAAAAAGCACTTAAAAAAGGAAAACATGTTATTTGTGAAAAGCCTTTTACATCTAATTATAATGAAATGAAAGAACTTGCAAAACTATCTAAAAGAAAGAATTTAATGTTAATTGAAGCGGTAAGTACACATTATTTGCCAAATGTTTTGAAAATAAAAGAATTATTGCCAAGTTTAGGGAATATTAAAATCGTAAATACTAATTATTCACAATATTCATCACGTTATAATGCGTTTAAAGAAGGAACGATACTACCAACCTTTGATTATACAAAATCAGGTGGAGCATTAATGGATCTTAATATTTATAACATTAATTTAATGGTAGCTTTGTTTGGAGCTCCATTAAAAGTTGGATATCAGGCGAATATAGAGAAAGGAATAGATACATCAGGAATATTGACTTTAGACTATGATAGTTTCAAAGCAGTATGTATTGGAGCAAAAGACTGCAAAGCGCCAATAATATCGTGCATTCAAGGAGATAAAGGATGTATTATTATTAAATCACCAGCTAATGTAGTAAATGGTTATCAAATTATGATGAACCAGACAAATGGAAAACAGGTGGATTTTTTAGATGATCATATTTATGATTTTAATCAGAAAAAACATCGTATGTATTATGAGTTTGTAAAGTTTGCTGACGTTTTTGAAAAGAAAGATATGGAATTCGTTAATAAAATGTTAGATATTTCATTAATTACAATGGATATTCAAACTAAAGCAAGACGTGATGCGGGAATTATATTTACTGCTGATTTTCAATAAATATATAAAGAGATATGGAATTTATAATGATCAATTTTAACAAATATATTTTATTTTGAATTCACTTATTTTCTTG
The DNA here is from genome assembly GCA_964638235.1 of uncultured Erysipelotrichales bacterium. GTDB lineage: Bacteria > Bacillota_I > Bacilli_A > Erysipelotrichales > Coprobacillaceae > MGBC113645. The sequence goes on along the minus strand of CAZWZD010000246.1, from coordinate 899 downwards.
TGGTGTTTTTTTCAGTTGCTAAACATCAATTAAAAGTTGTTTATACATTAATTTCATCTGAATTTAATATTATATAAAAAAATAAATAATAAAACATTGAAGTTAATCTATTGGACGAAGAGTCCAATGACGAATGAAGAAATATATTCTATAATATTTATAGATATATTTCTTTTTTTCATAAATTTCTATCCTTATTTCATAAATTTTAAATTTTTTTGATGAAAAAAATGCCTCAAAAAAAAATATATATAAGGAGGAATAATTTATGAATAAAAAGAACTACAGAATACCTTTATTTACAGACCGTTTTCAAAAACATGTCTATAACATAGACAGGGAAGGAAGTAAAAAATATGCTATATTCATTATAGAACAGGTGACAGATATAAAAGTAGAATCAATCAATAGATTGGATAGAGTCTTAGGCAGCTTTTCAGAAGATTTCAAAGCATCCTATGCTGACAACTTATTTGAAGTCAATGAGAAATATATCATTAATATAGAAATACAGCATAAATGGTTAAACGCTTTAAAACTAACAGAAAAGATCTATGACTATATGACTCATATTTAATAGCTTTGAATGATATCGAGAAACAAAAGGGAAGGAAGTATAAAGTTATACAGATAGTATTCTTTAATGGAAATGTAAGCAGGGACAAAGAATTTATAAAGCATCACTTATTCAAGGCAAAGAATGGAAATAGTAGAATAAGATCCAAAGCAGACAGTTACATACTATAGTTCAATAAGTTATCAAGGCTATATAAAGAGAATTATTTTGAAGGGATGAGTGAATTAGAAAGATTGTGTTATTATATGAAATACCGATACAACAAGAAGAAGCAAAAACAAATAAGGGTTAATAAACAAGGAGGAACAGATTATGTATATGG
>CAZWZD010000245.1:0-3355 GCA_964638235.1 uncultured Erysipelotrichales bacterium | reverse complement strand
CAGTACAACAATTCATACAATCATTAAAGGGAACAGCCAATAATAGTAAACAATTAGAATTGTTAAAAAATCAAATAAGCGAAATAAAGTAAAAACATAGTAAAGTAATATTGTTGTAACAGAAAAAAGCATTAATTTTTTACATAAATCAAAATATTTTGTAAAATTCATTGTAAAAAGAAGGACTTATAAAAGTCCTTCACACAATTAAAGTTGTTCTTTTAATGCCTTTTTCGCATGATGTACTGTTCTTTCCACATCATCAGCACATGGCATATCACTCATTAAAAGCATAGCCATCGCAACAATACCACCTGATACTAAAGCAATAGACGTTTTAGACATAAGTTTCACTCCTTTAAATGTACATTTTTATTATGCACTGTTTACTCAAAATCATACAATGAAATATCTCTTTTATTAAACTTATTTTTTAAAGAAGTTAAACGCTTATCATCTTTATTATTACAAATACCTCTTAAAAAAGCATTATGATTACCTACTAAAAATAAAGAACGCTTTGCTCGAGTTAAACCAGTATATATCAAATTCTTTTTTAACATAATATAATAATCATTTAAAATAGACATAATAACAATTGGAAACTCATTACCTTGAGCTTTATGTATCGAAATACAATAAGCATGGGTTAAAGTATTAAAATCATCGGCTGTATATTCTACAAAATTCCCATCAAATTCTACAATAATAGTATCTTTCAAATATTCAAAATTATCTTTAAAACAAATTTCTACAATCTTACCAATATCTCCATTAAAAACATTATCATCAACTCTATTTTTTAATTGTAGAACTTTATCTCCTTCTCTAAAAACTCTTTTACCATTTTTTATTTCATTTTTTATAGAATCTTTAGGATTAAATAATTCTTGCAAACATTCATTAAAAGCATCTATTCCAGCTACACCAGAATACATAGGTGCTAAAACTTGGATATCATTTTCATCATAGCCTTCTTCCATTGCTTTTTCTATTAACTTTTGAACAAGCGAAACTGTTTCAATATTAGTTGCACTTTGAAAGTTTAAATCTGAATAATTCATAAATATCTGAGGATTATAATCATCATTTCTTAAATGATGTGCTAATTGAATAATACCTGATTCTTGTGATTGTCTATAAATATGAGTTAATTCAATATGTGGAATATCACAACTCAATAAGTCTTTTAATAAAGTACCTGGAGCTACAGAAGGTAACTGCTGATCATCACCAACTAATAACATTTTAGAAACAGAAGCACTTGCTTCTAATAAATGAGAAAATAATAATGAATCAACCATAGAAAACTCATCTATGACAATTAAATCATAATCTAATGGATGTTCAGCATTCACTGCAAAAGTATTTGAATGTAGATCCCATTTTAATAATCTATGAATTGTACATGCTTCTAATCCAGTAACTTCACTTAATCTTTTAGCAGCTCTTCCCGTAGGAGCAATTAATGCGATATTGTGACTAGGATTTAATAAGCGATATATCTTTAATAGCCCTTGAATAATTGTTGTCTTGCCAGTTCCTGGTCCACCTGTTAGTATCATAAATGGCTGTTTTAAAAATAACTCAATTGCTTCTTTTTGTTTATCATTGTACTGTAAAGATAATTGCTGCTGTGTTTCTTCAATATATTGATTAATATGCTTATAATCTTCCAAGGGATTTTTTAGCCAATGTTTGATATGTTGAGCTATGATTTCTTCACTGTTATATAAATCATAAGGATAGTAATTGTTATCTTCTAAGGTTATTTTTCCTTCATCTATTAATTCATTTAATAATTTATCAAATTCTTCAGCATCTATTTCTGATAGCATTCTATGAAATAAGGAATAGATACTTTCATAATGTTGATAAGTGCTGCCACTTTGAAAACATTTTTCTTTTAAACAATAGAGTACTGCTGATTTTAAACGATTGGGATCTAATGGATCAATACCTATTTTTAATGCTAACTGATCAGCTGTTTTAAAACCAATACCATCTATATCTTCAATTAATTGATAAGGATTATTCTGTAAAACTTCTAATGTTTTTTCTTGATAATGACCTTGAATCAAGGCTAAATTTTTGGTTGAAATACCATGACCTAAAAAGAAAGATAATACTTCATGATCATAATCTTGAGAGAATAGTACATTATATATTGTATCTCTTTTTGTTTCAGACATTCCTTTTATGTTATCTAAAATATGCTTATCTTCTTTAATTAAATCAATTGCATTTTTACCTAATGCATTAACAATTAATGTTGCTTGTTTAATTCCTATTCCTTTAAATAAAGAACTTGATAAATATTTGATAACTTCACTTTCATCATCATTATGTATAACTGTATATGATTCTATTTTAAACTGTTTGCCATACTTAGGATGAATTACATAATCTCCACTAAAACGATATTTATCATCTCGACTAACATATGACATATAACCTGTCATTGATACTGATTTACTTTCTTCTTCAACATCTACGCTCATAACAATAAATTTTGTATCTTCACTATAATAACGTACACGTTTAATAACCCCTGTATATTCCATTAAAGATAAGTCAACTCCTTACCATCTTTGTAAACTTTTTCAATCGTTCCTCCACCAAGACAAACATCTCCCTGATAAAATACAGCTGCCTGTCCAGGAGTAACAGATTTAACTGGATTTTTAAATGTTACATATACGGTTGACTCATCAATGAAATGAATAGAAACGTCATTATCTTTTTGACGATATCTAAACTTAGCAGTACAATCATATTCACCTTTAGGTTTTGTTGAACTGATCCAATTGACATCTGTTACTAAAGTTCCGTGACTCATTAACCATTGACTTTGATCTCCTTGAGCAACATATAAAATATTATTATCATATTCTTTTCCAACAACAAACCATGCAGCACCAGGACCGCCAATATTTAATCCTTTTCTTTGTCCGATTGTATAATACATAATTCCTTGATGCTCTCCAACCGTTTTACCAGTTTTAATATCAACCATTTTCCCTTCTTTAGCAGGAATATAGTTTTTTAAAAATTCTTTAAAGTTTCTTTCACCGATAAAACAAATTCCAGTGCTGTCTTTTTTATCAGCAACAGGTAAATTTAAATCTTTAGCTATTTTTCTGACTTCTGGCTTTGTTAAATTTCCAATCGGAAATAATGATGCATTCAATTGTTTTTGATTCAATTGACATAAAAAGTATGTTTGATCTTTATTATCATCAACACCTCTTAACATTACTGATTCTTCTTCATGCAGCACTCTTGCATAGTGTCCTGTCGCAATATAATCTGCATCAATTGACATTGCATAATCTAAAAATGCTTTAAATTTAAT
>CAZWZD010000244.1:0-3367 GCA_964638235.1 uncultured Erysipelotrichales bacterium | reverse complement strand
TTAAAATCTGGTGGAAGTAAATCTCCTGTAGATTTATTAAAATCTGCTCATGTTGATCCGTTAGAAGATTCTATTTATGATGATGCATTCCACTATTTTGAAAAAATACTTAATCAATTTGAAGAACTTACTAAAGCAGATTAATTTCTGCTTTTTTATATAAATAAAGAAATATCTAGAGGATGATATGTTAAATAACATAAAACTATAATTGTTATAATAATTAATATAGCGCCTAATTGATAAGGTAGATTTTTATGCTTATAAAAATGATATCCAATCATATTACCAATCCAATCAGCAACAAATAATAATGTTACATCTGCTACTAAAGAAATAACATCAAATCCATAAACAAGAGGATAATAGATAAAAATAATACTTAACATTGCAGTTATCATACCAATGAACATAGAAAACAACATATTCTTATCTCTTTTATATACAATAATTACAATATTAACTATCAACATTGGATAAAATGCAATCTTTAAATGTTCAAAAATACTCTCGTTTATTGGAGCAATCAAACCAACAAAATAATTAGGAAACACATCATACGCAAAATGCAATAAACAGCCTATAATAAATTCAATAAAAGTAATAGCTAACAAATTATCACCTCTATTTATACTTATGAATTTAAATATAAAATATGAAAAAATCCACATTTGTGGATTTATAATGGTTTCTTTTTTATCTTTGCAAATTGTCTTGGATATTTATGAGGAGTATTCTTTACTTTTTGAATATAAATATTGCATCTTCTATCATCAGAAGATGATAATGTAAAATGAACTTTATTTACAACCTTCCCTCCCAATAACTCTATTCCCTTATGAGCTTCCTTTAACTCTTCATCTGCAATCCTACCTTTTAAAGTAATAAAATATCCATTCATCTTAACTAAAGGTAAACATAATTCATCTAAAACATTTAATCTTGCGACTGCTCTAGCACTCACAATATCAAACTCTTCTCGATGATTTAATGCATATTCTTCAGCTCTTGAAGATATTGCTTTAACATCAGATAAATCTAACTCTTCAATTAAATGATTTAAAAAAGTAATTCGCTTTGTTAAAGAATCAACTATAGTAATCTTTAAATTTGGATAAACAATTTTTAAAGGGATAGAAGGAAAACCAGCTCCAGCTCCTATATCGCATAAATATTGATTATTAAATTCAAAATCAAATGAAGGTGTTAAAGAATCATAGAAATGTTTCAAATAAACATCTTCTTCATCAACAATAGCAGTTAAATTCATTTTCTTATTCCATTCAATTAACAATTGATAATACATGTTAAATTGTTCTAATTGTCTGTTATTTAAGATAATACCTTTTTTATTTAAAGCTTCAATAAATTCTTCTCTATTCATTTTATCCCTCATATTTCTGTTTTAAATATATTAATAATACTGATATATCAGCAGGATTAATTCCAGATATTCTAGAAGCTTGAGCAATTGTCATAGGTCTAATCTTAGATAACTTTTGTTTAGCTTCTAATGCTAAGTTCAAAACATCATCATAATTAATATCTAATGGAATTTGTTTTTCTTCCATCTTTCTTTGTTTTTCAACCTGCCTTAAAGTTTTATCGATATATCCTTTATATTTAATTAATATCGTAACTCTTTTTCTTTCTTCCTTTGTTAATCCCTTATCATCAATATATGGTATTAATAAATCATAATTCATTTCTGGTCTTTGTAATAACTCTCTAGCACTAATACCTTCTTTTAGAGGTGTTGATTTCATTTCTTTCAATAAATCATTGATTGGTGATTTAGGAGTAAAACGAATTGTTTCTAATCTTTCAATCTCTTCATAAATATTCTTCATCTTATTTCTATATTTTTGATATGATTCTTTAGAAACTAGACCAACATTATATCCATATTCCTTTAATCTCTCATCAGCATTATCATGCCTTAATAATAATCTATATTCAGCTCTTGAAGTCATCATACGATAAGGTTCATTCGTTCCCTTTGTTACTAAATCATCAATCATAACTCCAATATACGCTTCATTTCTTTTTAATATCAAAGGATCTTTACCATCAATTTTTAATACTGCATTAATACCTGCTATCAAACCTTGAGCAGCTGCTTCTTCATACCCACTTGTTCCATTAATTTGCCCAGCCGTAAATAAATTATGCACTGGTTTTGTTTCAAGTGATGGCCATAGATCCAATGGATCAATAGCATCATACTCAATTGCATAAGCATATTTCAGTATTTGGCAATTTTCTAATCCAGGTAATGTTCTAATCATTTCTTCTTGCACATCATGAGGCAATGATGTAGAAAAACCTTGAACATATATTGTATTCATTTCTTTAGATTCAGGTTCCAAAAAGATTTGATGCTGTTTCTTATCTGCAAATTTAACAACTTTATCTTCAATAGAAGGACAATATCTTGGTCCTATTCCTTTTACAATCCCAGAATACATACTTGATCTATGTAAATTATCTCGAATGATTTTATGTGTTGTTTCATTTGTATAAGTTAAATAACAAGGAATCTGTTCTTCAATAGGCATATAATGATCTGTATCAAAACTAAATGCCAATTCATCATCAGTTCCTGGCTGTAATGATGTTTTTGAATAATCTACACTATTAATTTCTACTCTTGGTGGTGTTCCTGTTTTTAGCCTTTGAATTTTCATGCCTAAATCAGCTAATTTATCAGATAAATATAAAGATTGTCTTTGCTGATCTGGACCACTAGGAGTCTTTTGATCTCCAACCAATACTTCTGCTTTTAAATAAGTTCCTGTTGTCAATATAACAGCTTTACCTTCAATTTCTTTTCCATCTTCTAAAACAATACCTTTAACCCACTGATTTTCAACAATTAAATCCTCAACCATCGCTTCCAATACATCAAGATTATCTTGCTGTTTAATAACATTTTGCATATATCGAGGATAAGCTTTTTTATCTACCTGTGCCCTTAAAGATTGAACACCAGGTCCTTTAGCAGTATTTAACATCTTCATTTGAAGATATGTTTCATCAGTAGTTCTACCCATTTGTCCACCTAAGGCATCAATTTCTCTTACAATAATTCCTTTAGCAGGTCCACCAATAGAAGTATTACATGGACAAGATCCAACATTACTAAAATTAGATGTTACTAGCAATGTATTTTTACCAATTCTAGAACTTGCTAATGCGGCTTCAATACCTGCATGTCCTCCACCAACAACAATAATTTCATACATAATAATCACCCTTTTTCTTCTCGTATAATATATCATAATTTATATACTTTATCAATTTATCTTATTTGAGATAATATGAAGTGACCTCCCAACTTGCCAAAACGTGGATTACGGTTCATAAT
>CAZWZD010000243.1:0-3369 GCA_964638235.1 uncultured Erysipelotrichales bacterium | reverse complement strand
TGGATGCAAATGATCTTTTTATTATTGAAACAAATGAGAGAGTTATTGTTGGAAAAAAAGAAAGTCTATCAAAGGTACATGAATTAAGAGGAAAGTAGTTATGAATTATATAGAAGAATATCAAAGATGGCTTTCACAAGGAATTATGAAAGAAGAATTAGAAAGACTGGATGAAAAAGAAATAGAGGAGTGCTTTTATAAGGAATTAACATTTGGAACTGGTGGAATACGTGCTATCATGGGACCTGGTCCAAATAGACTTAATATTTATACAATTAGAAAGAATAGTGAAGGGTATGCCAGATATATTGAATCAAAAGGTATTGAAGCTAAGAATAAGGGTATTGTTATTGCTTATGATAATAGAAATTATAGTCAAGAATTTGCTTTAGAAGCGGCTAAGGTATTGGCTAGTCATGAAATAAAAGTATATTTATTTGAATCATTAAGACCAACACCTGAATTATCGTTTGCAGTACGATATTTGAAAGCACAAGGTGGAATTGTGATAACAGCCAGTCACAATCCTCCTATTTACAATGGTTACAAGACATATGATCATCATGGTTGCCAAAGTGTTTTAAGAGATACGGATATTATTATTAACTATATCAAAAGTGTAAAAGATTCATTAAATATTCATATAGATGAAGAAAAAAAGAGCTATATTCATTATATAGGAGCAGAAGTTGATGAGGCTTATTATAAAGTGTTGAAAACTGTTCAAGAAAGATCAGAACTAAAAAGAGATATAAAAATAGTTTATACACCATTACATGGAACAGGAAACATACCTGTAAGAACTATGTTAAATAGAATCGGGTATGAAGTTTACGTTGTAGAAGAACAGTGTGTACCTGATCCACTGTTTTCAAAAGTATCAAGTCCAAATCCAGAAAACAGAAAATCATTTGATAAGGCTATAGAACTAGCAAAAGAAAAGAATGCAGATTTAGTTATAGCAACAGATCCTGATTGTGATAGATTAGGGATTGTTGTAAAACATAATGAAAATTATGAATATATGACAGGAAATCAAACTGGAGCAGTTCTTTTAGAATATCTTTTATCAACGAAAAAAGAAAAAGGGACACTACCTAAAAATGGAATTGTATTTGACACAATAGTTACTGCATCTTTAGGAGCTAAAGTTGCTAAAAAGTACGGAGTTGAAGTAGAAAGTACATTGACAGGATTCAAATTTATTGGAGATAAGATTAGAGAGTATAAAGGTCAAAAGACCTTTTTATTTGGCTATGAAGAATCATATGGCTATATGATTAAAGATTTTACAAGAGATAAAGATGGGGTGCAAAGTGCAATACTAATTAGCGAAGCTTGCCAATATTATAAAAATCTTGGCAAGACATTGGTTGATGTATTAACTGATTTATATGAGGAATTTGGGTATTTAGAAGATATACAGGATAGTGAGACATTACCTGGTATTGAAGGTGCAAAACGAATGGAAGAAATTGTCAATCAATATCGTTATGAAACATTTGATATGATTGAGGATAGAAAAGTAATTGCAAAAGAAGATTATCAATTAGGAATCAGAACTGAAGCGAATGGAAAAACATCAACTTTAAAACTTCCCAAGAGTAATGTTATTAAATTGATTTTAGAAGATGATTCATGGGTAGTAGTAAGACCTAGTGGAAATGAACCAAAAATTAAATATTATAAAAATATTTGGAAAAATAATCAATAGAAGATGATTTATGTATACAGTCATTTTAGAGAAATACTAGATTATTTTAAATTTTTATTTTTTACATAGTACTTATTTATTTTTATGTAATTTATAAGTAAGAAATAGGATATATTTATGAGTTATCAATGAAAGAATAGAAGTTAAATAAAGATGAAAAATTATTATTATTTATGGTTGATAAAACAATTAGAATTTATAGATTATTCTATCTATGATGTTATTGGAGTGAATTTAAAATAAACATAGTTATTAAAAAAGACACAGAGAGTAAATTATTAAAATCTGAATATTTATTTTATTCATATAGAACAATTATTAGAAAGAAAAATAAGCATTAAAAAAATATAAATATTTCATTAAATAAAAAGTAAAATTAAAATATTTTGTCATATATAGATATAGAGGTGATTATATATGACAAAAAAGTTAGCTACAGATTTTAAAAATGATGTTCTATTTAAATATGTCTTGGGTGATGATCAGGATGAGGATTGTATTTATTTACTGAAGCTTATCATTGAAAATACTTTAGATATCAAATGTAAAGATATTAAAGTCATGAATCCTGAGTTAATTCCAGAACATGTTGGAGATAAAACAATGATACTTGATGTCAGAGTCAAAACAGATAGTGGAGATGTCATTGACATAGAGATGCAATCAAGCAGCTTTTCTAAAAATCTTTATTATCGTTTTCAGCTTTATGGGGCAAGAAATCTAGCCAAACAAAAGAAAAAAGGCGAAAGAGATTACAGCAGTGGTGTACATCGCAGCTGTCAGATTATCATCATTGATGATATAGACAGCAGAAATATGGAGTTGGTTGACAGTTATAAAAGCAGAAACAAAAGAGGGGTAGTAGAAAAATATAATCTAATCACACGATCATATTTGCAACTACCATATATTGATGTCATAGTCAAAGAAAAGGGGATAGAAAATCTTATACCATTTGAACAGTTGGTCTACATATTTAAAAATGGATTAGATAATGATATAATGTCATTGAAAGATCAAAAGGTGATAGAAATAATGAAAAAGAAACTAGAGATGTTTAATGAAGATGAAATGTTAAGAGACATGTATTATCAAAGAGATTTAAATAAAATGGTGATAGAAAGCGATAAAAAAGATGCCAGAGATGAAGGAAAAGCTGAAGGAATTAAAGAAGGAAAATTAGAAGAAAAGAAAGAATTTATACAAAGTAGATATGGTATTGTAGATGAAAACTGGCTTACATCACTTAATGAAAAACAGTTGCAAAGAATCAACAAAGTCATTTTTAAAGAAGAAAGCTATGAAAAATTCAAACAAGAAATAGAAAGAACTGAATAGTTCTTTTTATTATGGCTTAAATGGAAAAAATATGATGATTAAAACTGAATGTATACAATTTGGTGTATTAGAAAAACATATTCAATAAAAAAGTAATTTATATATTTTTTGTCGTATATAGATATAGGAGGAATTATATATGGCAAAAAGACCTGATAAAATTACAGATTTTAAAAATGATGTCTACTTCAAATATCTTTTGGCTGATGATCAAGATCCTCAGTGTGTTTATATGCTTAAGCTTCTTATTGAAGGAATCACGCATATCAAATGTGATTCCGTTAAAGTCTTAAATCCCAATATCAATCCTCAAAATG
>CAZWZD010000242.1:0-3377 GCA_964638235.1 uncultured Erysipelotrichales bacterium | reverse complement strand
CCATTCATATTGCTTAATATTAACTTTCTTACCATTATCAAAATATACATCAATTGAGTTATCATATAACCCAACAACTGTTCCTAAACTGCCATTTTGATAATTATTCTCTTCCTTATCATTGACTATTGAAATAATTCTAGCTCCCTCTTTCAATTCAATTTCATCTGCTGTAGGCTTATCAGAAGACTTTACTTCTCCCTCAATAATAGATTTATATATTTTAGATTTACTTTTTATTTTACTCAATTCTTTCCTATTGATTTCTTCAGCTTTCTTATTAATAGCACATAATATAATTCCATTTTCTATTTTATCTCTTTTACAATTACTATTAAAATATGACACACAAGACTTATCACCAATTCTCACTTTGTTTAATTGACTAATAAAAATATCACTGCTCTGTCTTTTAACCTGTTTTAAAATAATTTTCTTAAAATTCATATCATCCCAGTATTCTGATTCAAAAGCAAAACCCTTATCATAATTCTGATAAAATTCTTTTAATATTTTTCTATCCTCTCTTGTAGTTACAGGTGGAAGCTGAAAGAAATCACCAACAACAATTAATTGCTTTCTTTTCAACGTATCTCTTTCAGCTTTTGCGATAGACCTTGCAACAAAATCAAACAAATCAATACGACACATACTTATTTCATCAATAATAATAACTTCAGCTTCTCTAACTGCATCACTAACCTTAGGAATATATGTTTTAATCTGTGGTTCAATACTCGCCCAAAAACTCCTATGAATTGTTACTCCACCAACATTCAAAGCAGCTATTCCGGTAGGAGCACATACCAAAACATTCTTATACTGATTTTCTAATTCTTTAATTAATTTATTAATAACATATGATTTACCTGTTCCTGCTTCACCACTCAAAAAGACATTCTCACCAGCAAGCATATATTCAAATGCTACTTTTTGTTCTTCTGTCAAATCATCCATAAAATTACCCCTTTGTTATATTATATAAAAAATATAAAGATAATAAAATGATTTTTAATCTTTCTAATCAATTCTGCTTTCAACTTCCTTACTTAAATCCCTAAACTCTATATCACTATTTCCAATAAGACAAAACCAAGTACATAAAATTTCATCATACAAATATGCATACCCATATCCTGCCTTTCGATAATAATCAAAAAAATCCTCCAAACTATTTAATCTTTTTGCTTGGCTATGATAATCACCTCGATCTCTTCTATACGCTATTGTAACACCTCTAACAGGATGCATATACGAATGTTTTAAACCTTTCTTTGCATACAAATCCTTTCCTAAAACACTAATATTTCCTAAATCTAACAACCTCTTAATTTTTCTTAAATTTTGATAATAATCATTTAACACCAAACCAACACCATCAACATAACCATCATAATGACAACTAATACATTTAACACCCTTATGAACATTAATACATCCAATTAAACACTTCGTTCCCATTTTTCACCTCCTTGATAATAAAAAAGGTAAGTATCAAAATCTTGATACTTACCTCTCTAACATTCAATAAAACTACGGTATATTCCGTCCCACGCCAGTTTTTTCACCCTGTAACGTTCATATCATGCTCAAAGTTATCATTTATATAGCTATTCTATCATAATTCAGCATTCAAATAAAGCATAAACACTATAAATAACGCTTAATTTTTTCAACCATAGCATCTTTAGGTGTAAATCCAATAATTTGTTCTACTACAGCACCATCTTTAAATAAAATCATATTAGGAATAGATTGCACACCAAACTTAACAGCTAATCCTCCATCTTTATCAGTATCTACTTTCACAACTGTCAAACCATCAATTTCCTCTTCTATTTCCTCTAAAACTGGTGACATCATCTTACAAGGACCACACCAATTTGCAAAAAAGTCAACCAAAACTAATCCGTTTTTTGTTACTTCGCTAAATTCATTTCCATTAATAACTCTCATTTTCATTCTCCTTTTCTATTTAATATGTACATCCAATTGTGGGTAAGCCATCTCAATACCTTCCTCATCAAAAGCAACCTTAATTTCTTCTAATAAATCTGCTCTTAAATCAAAATAATCATCTGTACTTCCCCATACCTTTACTGCAATACTTATACTGCTATCTTTATATTCATTAACTCTAATATATGGAACAGGATCTTTCAAATAACCATCTTTCTTTGCAATAACTTCTTTAATAACTCTTTTAACTTCATCAATATCTGAAGAATAGTGTACTTCTATATCCAAATCAATTCTTCTCGTATTTTCAAAAGAATAATTGATAATAACAGCATTAGCAAGCTCATTATTAGGAATAACAACTCGTTTATTATCCAACGTCAGCAATATCGTATACAACATCTGGATTTCCATAACTTTACCAGTATATCCATTAACTTCAATCAAATCACCTTTAGAAAAAGGCTTTGAAAACAAAATAATCATTCCCGAAACAATTCCTGTTGCTGAATCCTTAAGTCCTAATACAATGGCTGCTCCTCCAGTTGTCAACACTGCAACTAAAGAAGTTGTATTAACACCTAAAGCACTAATTACCATGATAATAACAATAATCTTTAAAGCAATTTCCAAAATTGATTTAATAAAAGAAACGATAATTCCATCTACACTAGACTTCTTCATCATCTTAACAACAATATTAGTAAGTAATTTAGCTAACCACCAGCCAATAACTAAAACTAATAAAGCATTAATAACTGATTCTCCAAATACACCTATCTTATTAACAAAATACTCCTGTAAATTCATCATACTACCTACTTCCCAAACGTATTATAAACGAAATTAAAAAGAAAGTACAGTAAGATGCTTTAATAATATTATATGTATTTTTGCTTAATTTAAAAATATTTATCATAATTTCTATACTTTTCTCTATTAAAATAATTAATTTTTAGTTTTAACACATTATATATTAATATCACTTTATCATCAATAAAAACATTGTTATAATAAATATAGGAGAATACAGCAATGGCAAAAAATAAAATAAAGGCATCTTTTCATACAGATGTAAAAACAATTTGGAATATCGTAACATCACTTAATCATTACACTTGGCGAAGTGATATAGAAAGAATCGATGTTATTAATGATAACCAGTTTATAGAAATTAGTAAAGATGGATTTTCTACTACATTTACAACTACCATTAAACAAGCATATCAAAGATGGGAATTTGATATGGAAAATGATAATATGAAAGGACATTGGATTGGTATATTCAATCAAAAAGACGAAATAACTGAAATTGAATTTATCGAAGAAGTTTCTCCAAAAAAACTAATAATGAAACCTTTTATCAAAACTTATCTAAAAAAACAGCAACAAAATTATCTTAAAGATTTAACTATAGC
>CAZWZD010000241.1:0-3382 GCA_964638235.1 uncultured Erysipelotrichales bacterium | reverse complement strand
TATTATTAAAAAAATAAATATTTTTGAAGTCTTTCTTGATGGAATAAAGGATAGCTTTCATATTATAAAATCATTATTTTCTACTTTATTAGCATTTATGCTATTTGTCCAATGTCTTAAAAGCTGTGGTATAATAGACTTATTGCAGCGATTATTTTATCCTCTTTGTTCAATCTTAAAAATACCGATTGATATATTAATCTTAGGAATATTAAGACCTATCAGTGCAAATGCTTCTCTTTCCTATTTATATGACTTTTATAATAGCTATGGTGTCGATCATCCACTATCATTATTAGCTACTATTATACAATGTGGCAGTGATACAACATTATACGTTGTATCGCTCTATTTCTCATCATTAAAAATAAAAAATACACGATATGCAGTTTTTCTAGGATTATTTTTAGACTTTCTAGCAGTATTATTAGCAATATTTTGTTACAATAATATTTTTTAAAAAAGACCTTGACTTAAGCTTAAAGTCAAGGTCTTATATTAATTATTTGTATTGTTGTTTACCAGCAATTTGGTTTTGTCCCATTTGAACTAATCTCTTAGTGATTTCACCACCAACAGATCCGTTCGCACGTGAAGTTGCATCAGGTCCAAGATTTACACCAAATTCATTAGCAATTTCGTACTTCATCTGATCAATAGCATTTTGAGCACCAGGTACGACTAATCTGTTTTTTGAACTTGAGTTTGAGTTATCCATGTCTTTCACCTCCTGACACAATTATTTTGTGTAGGAAAGTCAAAGTTATTCAAATTTTTTAAAAAATTTCATCATTATTTTTATAATTATCATCAATTACAATAAATGATGTATTATCAATACATTCCTGTACCATTTCTTTATAATCCCACAAACTTTCAAAATGTTCAGCTTTATAACTTTTTGGTTTTGTAGCAGGCTGTTTAGGTGTGAAAATTGTGCAGCAATCTTCATGTGGTCTGATTGAAATATCATAAGTATTAATTTTTTGAGCAATATCAATAATTTCTAATTTATCTAAACAAGCTACCGGTCTTAATACAGGCATAGTAATAACTTCATTAATAACTTGCATACTGTTCAATGTTTGCGAAGCTACTTGCCCTATACTTTCACCATTAACAATCGCTAAACAATGATTTTTTATTGCAACACCTTCAGCAATTCTATACATCATTCTTCTCATAACTGTCATAGCATAACTTTCTTCACAATGCTCATAAATAGCAAGCTGAAGTTTAGTAAATGGTACAATATGAACAGTTATTTTTCCATGAGTATACTTTCTTAATTCATCAACTAAATCTAAAACTTTCTGTTTAGCAAGTTCACTTGTATATGGTGGAGAAGCATAATGAATACATTCTATATCAACACCCCTTTTTAATGTTAAATAACCTGCAACAGGTGAATCAATTCCACCTGATAACATTAAAAGTGCTTTACCACCAATACCAACTGGATATCCTCCAGCTCCTTTTATAACATTATCCATAACATATGTATAATCTTTTCTTAATTCTACTTTAACTAAAATTTCTGGATTATGAACGTCTACTTTTAATTCTTTTGTTGTATGATGAAAAACATATCCTGCAATAGCTCTATTGATTTCTAAAGATTTCATAGGATAGTCTTTATCATTTCTTTTCGTATCTATTTTAAAAGTATTCCCTTTATTTTTCTCAATAACTTCTAAAACAACTTCTTTTATTTTTTCTAAATCACTTTCTACTTTATAACAAATCGAAAAAGAATGAATACCAAAGACTGTTTTCAACTTTTCACTAACAGCCTTTGGATCTTCACCATTCAATAATATATACATTCTATCATAAGTATGATTATACTGTAATCGCTGAAATGATGATAACATTTCCTTTGTATTGTTATACAGTTGTCTAATAAAAATTTTTCTGTTCTTACCTTTTGTAGTCAATTCTCCAAATCTTACTAATAAATGATTACTTTCCATAATTTACCTCTGTTTCTTAACTCTTTTTAACGATAAAGACAACGCCTCAATAAATGTATCAATTTCATCCTTAGTAGTCAAGTGGGAAAAACTAATTCTTAAAGCACTGCCTGCAATTCTTTCATCAATATGCATAGCTTGAAGCGTCCTAGAAATATCATTTTTCTTAGAGCTGCAGGCACTCTTTGTTGATACATAACAATCCATAGTTTCTAAATCATGAACTAAAACTTCTGGTTTATAACCAACTGGAGAAAAGTTAAGTATATAAGGTGAAACATCTTCTGTTGGAGTATTAATAACAATATCATTTCTGCTATTTAAATAATTTCTTAAATACTCATTTAATGAATAAACATACTGATAATTATAATCCAATCTTTCCAATGCTAATCTTATAGTCTTAGCAAGCACTATATTAGTAAGAGCATTAGATGTTCCTCCTCTCAATCCACTTTCTTGTTGTCCTCCATTAATCAAAGGAAGAATATTACATGAATTCTTTTTATATAATAATCCACTTCCCTTTAAACCATATATTTTATGAGCAGAAAAACTAGCCAAATCAACAAAAGATAAATCAATTGGAATCTTACCTAACGCTTGTACCATATCAACATGATATTTCACTTTAGGATTTTTTCTTTGAATAATCTCATAAATCTTTCTTATAGGATTAATCATTCCAACTTCATTATTAACTAACATTGTAGATACTAAAACAGTATCATCTCTTATTTTACTCTCTAATTCATTTAAATCTAATCTTCCATGATTATCCACTGATATAAAATCAACATCATATCCAAAAACTTCTTTTAATTCTAAACAAGTATTATAAACACTTGAATGCTCAACAGCTGTAGTAATAATATGTTTACCTCTATTTTGATAAGCAAACGCTACTCCTTTAATAGCTGTATTGTTTGATTCACTAGCACCACTAGTAAAAAAAACTTCATTTTCATCTACATTTAAATATCCAGCTATTAAAGAACGTGATTTTTCCATTAATCTATTAACTGCATATCCTAATGAATGCATCGAATCTGCATTCGCAAAATACTTAGCTAATAATTGTTCATATGTTTCTAATACTTCTTTTCTTAAAGGTGTCGTAGACACATAATCTAAATATATCATTTCATTCCTCCATATACTATTATATCCTTACTAAAAAAGCCTTTATGCAGGCTTTTTTGATGTTTTTTTAATAAGTTCTTCATAAGAACCAGGTTTTAATTTTTCAATAATATCCACTGCCGTAGTTAAAGCTTTTGTATACTCACCATTTCTAAATAAGACCTCAGCCTTTGTAAGCTCTGTATTAACCTCTAAAAATGTAGATCTATATCTATTTCCAAAAACAATAGCTTCTTCAACCATTTGAGCAGTTACAATCAAATTAT
>CAZWZD010000240.1:0-3415 GCA_964638235.1 uncultured Erysipelotrichales bacterium | reverse complement strand
ATTAGATAAAGGGTTAGATTTAATTGCAAAAATCCCACAAATCGTATGCTATGCTTATAGAAGTAAAGTTCATCATTTTGATAATGAAAGTCTATTTATACATCCAATTAGATCTGATTATTCTATTGCTGAAAATATTTTACAGATGTTAAGAATTGATCAAGAGTTTACGGAAACCGAGGCAAGTATACTTGATATGTGTTTAGTATTACACGCTGATCACGGTGGAGGAAACAACTCTACTTTTACTAATATTGTCATGTCATCTACAGGGACAGATATCTATTCTTGTTTTGCAGGTGCTATTGGCTCACTAAAGGGACCAAGACATGGTGGAGCAAATTTGGCAGTTGCCAAACAAATGAAATTAGCAATTAATGAATTAGGATTATCTCCTAGTGATGATGCGATGTTGAATTTGATTAGAAGAATTTTAGATAAAAATTTTAACGATAATGCTGGCTTAGTTTATGGTATAGGACACGCAGTTTATACATTAAGCGATCCAAGATGTCAAATTTTATCTCAAAAATGTAAAGAATTAGCCATTGAAAAAAACAGACTACCTGAATATGAGTTTTATCATAGATTTGAACAATTATCTATTCAAGAAATCAAAGATAGAAAAGGTATTAATGTTTGTGCCAATGTTGATTTCTATAGTGGGCTAGTATACGATATGCTTGGCATTCCTAAAGATTTATATACTTTATTGTTTGTTATTGGCAGATCAGTTGGTTGGGTTGCACATAATATTGAAAATAAACTTTATTCTGGTAAAATTATTCGCCCTGCTGGTAAATATGTAGGAGATAAAAAAGAATATGTTAAATTAGATGATAGATAGAAGCTATAGCGTATAGCTTCTTTTTATTATTAATTTGAACTAAAAAGTTTTTAATTTCATAGTCATTATTTACAAAATAAGTTATAATATAAAAAAGGGCTTTTAATAATAGTATTAAAAATTAAAAAGATGTGGATTAGGTAAGAGAATATGTATAGATTGTTTAAGATATGGTTATATGTAAAAATTTTATTTGAGGTTTTAGAAAAGTTTAAAAATTTAATTGGTAAATTACTTAAAGTAATTATAAGAAAAAATGTATTTACAGAAGAGAATGCCACTTATAGAAAGAATAATAAAAAAACCGTATAATGATATTTACCCTCTTTACTGGACAAAGCAGTAAGGAGGGAATTTTTATATGAAGTATAGTTTCGAATTTAAATTAGAATGTGTAAAATTATATCAGGAAAAAGGTATTTATCCAGTTGCACCAGAGGGAATAAAAGAACAAAATTTTAAACATAAAGTTAGAGACTGGTCTCGCTTAGTTCAGGAACATGGAATCAAATCCTTAAAGCACCCGAGTTCCAATAGATTATGGACACCTGAAGAAAAACTAGAATTCATATTACAGGTAAAAGCAGGGGAATCTATAGCCTCAACAGCTATATCTGCAGGAATTAGTGGTGGACAATTGCATCAATGGATTAAAAAATATGATAATTTAGGGTATAATGGTCTTGTACGATCTAAGAAAGGTAGACCACCAAAGGAACACAATATGAAAAAAAGCAAGCCTATTAAACCTAAAGCGTTAACGGAGTCGTAAAGAGAAGAATTACTGCGTCTTCGTACAGAAATAGAATATTACAAAACAGAGAACGAAGTCATAAAAAAGAGATTGCCTTGAGAGAAGAAAAGCACGCTGCGCAACTCAAGGCAAAAAAGCAGCGATTGTCAAAGAACTCAGAGAAAAAGGATACCAATTAAAGTATCTATTAAAAGCTATTGAATTATCTAAATCTACATATTATTTTGAAATTAACAAAGAAGATCCTATAACCGAAAGAAATAAAAAATTATCAGAAGAAATAGAGTTCATCTTTAGAGAACATAAAGGAAGATATGGTGTAAGAAGAATTTATCATGAACTTGTGAATCGTGGATATCTCGTGAATCACAGGCGTGTGCAACGCCTGATGCATAGGATGGGACTACTAGGCAAACGACCAAAAGAGAAATACCATTCGTATAAAGGAAATGCAGGAAAAGTCGCAGATAATATCATTAACAGAGATTTCAATGCGACAAGACCTTTACAAAAATGGACCACGGATGTATCACAATTCAACTTTTCCTGGGGGGAAATGTTATATTTCACCAATATTGGATATGTTTAGCAATGAAATTATTTCCTATGATTTGTCTATAAATCCCAATCTCATCCAAATCAGCAATATGCTTAATAAAGCATATGATAAATTTCCGATATTGAATGGTTTGATATTTCATTCCGATCAAGGATGGCAGTATCAACATTCATCCTACATAAATTCATTGAAGGGACACGTAATCATTCAATCCATGTCACGCAAAGGGAATTGTTACGATAACAGTATCATGGAAACATTCTTTGGGAGACTGAAAAATGAAATATATTATGGATTTGAGAAAGAATACAAAACATTTGAAGAATTTTCAAAAGCAATTGAAGAATATATAGATTACTATAATAACAAAAGAATTCAAGCTAAAACAAAATGGATTCCACCTGTGAAATACAGGCTAGCATCCATGTGTTAAGCTTCCATTCATAAATTTATGTGTTCAGGATTCTAGGTACACATCATAATACAGTTTTTTATTCTTTAATAACTTTAATCCATCCTTCTGGAGCTTCAATTTTACCCATTTGAATACCTGTTAAAGTATCATATAATTTTTTAGTAATAGGACCCATTTCTTCCATTCCACTAGCGAAACAAATTTCTTTTCCATGATCATTTATTTTACCTACAGGAGAAATTACAGCCGCTGTTCCACATAAACCACATTCAACGAAATCTTTTACTTCATCAAAATAAACTTCTCTTTCTTCTACTTCTAGTCCTAAGTATTCTTTAGCAACATACATTAAAGAACGTCTTGTAATTGAAGGTAAAATGCTATCTGATTTTGGTGTAACAACTTTGTTATCCTTTGTAACGAAAATAAAGTTTGCTCCACCTGTTTCTTCTACTTTTGTACGTGTTGCAGCATCTAAATACATATTTTCATCAAAACCTTGATTATGAGCATCTACAATAGCATGTAAACTCATTGCATAGTTTAATCCAGCTTTAATATGACCAGTTCCATGTGGCGCTGCTCTATCAAAATCACTGACTCTAATTGTAATAGGTTTTACTCCACCTTTAAAATATGGACCAACAGGAGTAGTAAATACTCTAAATTGATATTCACTAGATGGTTTTACACCAATAACTGGATCACTACCAAACATATATGGACGAATATATAATGTTGCTCCTGATCCATAAGGTGGTACATAATCAATATTTGCTTTTATTACTTTTTCAATTGCTTCTACCCATTTATCTTCAGGATAAACAGGCATTTCTAATC
>CAZWZD010000239.1:0-3420 GCA_964638235.1 uncultured Erysipelotrichales bacterium | reverse complement strand
AGAAACAGCAGTAGATGCAGCGTTAAAACAAATAGAAAATAAAAGGTATGGAACAGATTTAAAAGCAAAAGGAATTAAAAACATTTATAAGTATGCTTTTGCCTTTGAAAAGAAGAAAGCTCTCATAAAAGGACTATAATCATAGTTCTTTTTATATTTACAAAATGATTGTATATAAATTCAAATTAACTTAATATTTGGAAATTGTATTCATGCAATAGTTCATTCGTTTTCATAACTGAATAATTTCTATTAATACAGAAAATGATTATTGCATCACGTCTAATTTTAGGATATAAGATTTTATTGTGAGAAAGAATTAATAAACAGTTAGTATCATGTAAATTCAAATTCATTGCTAGTGCAAGCATAATCACTTTATCTTGACTAGGAATCTTTGTACCATTTAAAATCTGATATGCATAATTTCGATCAAGAGATGATTTTTCAATGATTTCACTTTTGGTCATATTTTTCATTATCTTTAATGTTTCAAAATAATCAACAAAATTTAAATCAGGTATTTTATCTAATAATTCATCAATAGATATTTCCTTATTTTTGTCTAACAAACTTAATAATTCAATAGTATTCATATTTTTTTCACCCAAATTATGATATACTATTTATCAGAAAACTACAAGAGGGAGAATAAAGAAATGGCATTAGAAATCTATACTAAAGTAAGAACTATAAAAGAAAGTCCAACAAAAAAAATAGATCTTGTTTTAAACGAAATAGATAGGCTATATTACATAAAGAAAAATGCTGATATAAAATATAAAGAAATTTATCAGATCATAAAAAACATATCAAATCCTCATCTTCCTAAAATTTATGAAATCTTAGAACAAGAAAATGAAATTATTATTATTGAACAATATATTAATTCTGTAACATTAGATGAATATCTATTAAATAATTCACTTACTAAAAAACAGATCATTACAATTATGAATCAGTTATGTGATGCTTTATCACAACTTCATGCCCACCATATTATCCATCGAGATATAAAACCAGAAAATATATTTTATGATGGAACTAATATCATACTTTTTGATTTTGATATTGCTAGAATTCATCATGATCATAAAAATCAAGACACAACAATATTTGGAAGTGTTGGCTATGCCGCTCCTGAACAATTTGGTTTTAAGCAAACAGATGAAAGAACTGATGTTTATGCATTAGGAGTTCTTTTGAATTATATGTTTACAAAGAAATTACCTAATGAATGTTTATATCAAGGAAAAGAAAAATTAATTATTGAAAAAGCTATTTACATAGATCCTAATCAAAGATATAAATCAGTAGAAAAAATGAAACATGATCTTAATCATATAAGCAAAGATTGGACAATTCCTGGTTTCAGACAAAATAAACTTTCTCATAAAGTAATTGCAGTAATATCTTACTTATCTATAATATATTTTGTCTACACATCACAAACAGAAGGAATAGAAAAGTGGTCTTTAGAAGATATTATTTTAAATATATTAATATTATTAATTATTTTAATAATGATCGCTTTTATAACAAATTACATGAATATTAAAGACTATTGCTTATTCCATAATAATCGTTATAAGATTATTAGAATCTGTGGAATAATATTAACTTATGTGCTTATTATTACATTACTTATTATTGTAGTTTCAATAATAGAAGGAATGATGGGAATTATATAATAATGCTGTGAGCATACCAAAATGAAATTCAAAAGATATATACTTATATCAACTTAAGTATATATCTTTTTATTTCTTAAAAAGATTTTAAAGGAGAGGAAAAATGAAAACGTGGAAACTTGTATCGGGAATACTCTCGATTATTTTATCAGTATTTGTTATTTTTCAATCCATGTTTGCAGGATTAGCAAATACTTTAGAAGATAATGGTGAAGTTGGAGGATCAGCAGGTATTATTGTTGCAGTTATGTTATTAGCTGGAGGTATTGTTTCAATAGTAACTAGAAATGGTAAAAAAGCAGGAAGTATTGCAGTTGCAATTCTTTATTTGATTGGAGCATTAATCGGATTTATGTTAGCAGGAGGATATGGTGATCTATACATATGGTCTATCTGGTGTTTGGTTTGTGCTATTGTTGCAATTATATCAGTTATTAAAAAGAAAGAAGGGAAAGGAAATGAAAAAGAATAAACAAATGTTGCGTAAGATTGTTTCGATACTTTGTGTCGGAATGTTAATTATGGGTATGTCAGGATGTTCTAGTGATAGTTCTAATGATGAAGAAAGTAGTCAGAAAACTGAATATACTCAAGATGAAACAGTTACATATGAAGATGTCAATTATACTGTTACAAATGTTAAAAAAAGTGCAGGAACAGAATATGATACCCCAAAAGATGGATATGAATATGTAGTAATTACTATTAAAATTGAAAATAATAGTGATGAAAAAATATCATATAATGAATATGACTGGAAAATGGAAAATAGTAATGGTCAAGAATTAGATTGTACATATTCAATTGATGATTCTGATACAGCACTTGATAGTGGTGATTTAAAGAGTGGTGGAAATGTAGAAGGATCAATCGTATTTGAAGAACCAAAAGATGATGATGGATTACAATTAAATTATTACAGTAATTACCTTTTTGATGAAGAACCATCATTTACAATCAATATCGATTAATAACAAAAATGCACTAATCAGTGCATTTTTGTTGTGGTAAAACAACTTCTATTGTTGTTCCTATATCCAATTCACTTGTTAAATGTATAGTTCCCTTATATATATTAACCAGATGTTTTACTATAGCTAATCCTAGTCCAGTTCCACCTAATTGTTTACTTCTTCCTTTATCAACACGATAAAATCTTTCATATATCCTTGGCTGATCAGCTTTAGGAATACCTATTCCTGTATCTTTAATAATTATGCGTATAGCTTCATTCTCTGGTTTTATTTCAATCCATGCATGACCATTTTCTTTATTATATTTAATCGCATTCCCAATAAGATTATTTAATAAAGTATACATTTGCTGATGATTTCCTATATAATCAATATCATCAAAATCATTATGAATTGTTATATGATTTCTTTGAATATCTGCTTCATAACTATCCAATACTTCATACACAATAGATTTCATTTTTAAAGGCATCATTTTTATTTCTATATCTCTGTTTTCTAATCTTGATAACATTAAAATATCATTTATTAACCTAGACATATTATTGACTTCATTACTAATCTTTTCAATCATCATATTTTTTTGTTTTTCATCAGCAACAAAACCTTGTGCCAACAATTCACTATATCCTTTAATTGAAGTCATTGGTGTTTTCAATTCATGAGATACATTAGAGAAAAAATCACTTCTCATTTTCTCTGCTTTCTTGCTTAAAGTAACATCTATAAAAAATAATGTTTTTCCTAATTCTGTT
>CAZWZD010000238.1:0-3425 GCA_964638235.1 uncultured Erysipelotrichales bacterium | reverse complement strand
TAAACATTTAATGCTTGTCTATCAGTATCTTCTTTTCCCATAAAGATTTCACACTCTAATCCAAGCAAAGCTGCGGCAGTAGCAGTTGCTACACCATGCTGTCCTGCACCAGTTTCAGCAATTATTCTTGTTTTTCCCATCTTTTTAGCCATCAATGCTTGTCCTAAAACATTATTGATTTTATGAGAACCTGTATGATTTAAATCTTCTCTTTTTAAATAAACTTTAGCACCATTTAAATCTTCTGTCATTTTTTTTGCATAATATAATAATGAAGGTCTGCCAGCATATTCTTTTAGTAACTGGTTCAATTCATCATTGAATTTCTGATCATTTTTATAAAACTCATATGCATCTTCAATTTTGTGAATTTCACTCATTAAAGTTTCTGGAATATACTGTCCTCCATGAATTCCATATCTACCTTTTGCCATTTCTAACTCTCCTTACAATCTCTTTTATTTTATTAAAATCTTTTATACCATTAGTTTCTACACCACTGCTCACATCAATTCCATAATCAGCAATATCAATTGCTTGATCGATATTTTCTAAAGATATACCACCTGCTAAAAATACAGGTTTATCCATCTTCTTTATAAGGCTCCAATCAAAGCTTTTACCACTGCCACTAACTTTATTGTCCAATAGATAATAATCTACATTATAATTAACATTTAAATCATCGGCACAGCTGACTTTAATAGCTTTAATAATAGGAACATCAGTTTGATTTTTAATTCTACTAATATAATCATCGTTTTCACTGCCATGAAGCTGAATAATATCAATGATATGATTATTAACGAGTTTAACAATGAAATTAATATCTTCATTGACAAATACACCTACAGCTTTAATATCTTTGTTTAATAGTTGTCGTAGTTTTGATGCTTGCTGGTATGTTACTTGCCTCTTGCTTTTTGCAAATACAAAACCTATATAATCAGGTTTAACTTCATTAACATACTGAATATCTTCTTCTCTAAATAATCCACATATTTTAATCTTCATGATAACCTCTTAATTGATTAAACATTTCTTGTTTGTTTTCTGCTCTCATCATTGTTTCACCGATTAAAACAGCATCAACTTTATTGGTTTGTAATTTGATAATATCATCATGGCTTTTTACACCACTTTCAGATACAAATAAAATATGATCATCAACCATTTTTCTTAGTCTGATAGAGTTATTAAAATCAACTGTAAAATTTTTCAAATCTCTATTATTAACTCCGATGATTCTAGCATTAGCTTGAATTGCTTTTTTAACTTCACTTTCATCATGAGCCTCTACTAAAGCACTTAATCCTAATCTATCTGCTATTTTAATGTATTTTTCTAATGTATCTTGATCTAAAATAGAGCATATTAATAATATTGCATTTGCATTTATCGTCTTAGCTTCATAAATCATATATTCATCGATAATAAAATCTTTTCTTAGTAATGGTAGTGTAACATTTTCACTTATTTCTTGTAAAAAAGCATTACTTCCTTGAAAAAAATAGGGTTCTGTTAATACAGATATAGCACTTGCACCTATTTTTTCATATTCTTTAGCAATCTCAATATAATTAAATTCCTTTGCTATTAATCCTTTAGAAGGTGATGCTTTTTTACATTCCATAATATATGACATACCTTCTTTTTTTAATGCTTTTTCAAAAGGAAATTCTTGGTTGATTTCCTTTTGAAAAGCAAGCTCTTTGATTTGTTCTAATGTTATTCTTTCTTTGATTTGCTTTACTCTTTGTTTTTTTTTTTCTATAATATCATCTATAATCATAGATTTGTCTCCTTGATAAATTCATCTAATTTAACTTTTGCTTTACCACTATCAATTAAATCTGCTGCCATTTTAATTCCTTCTTCTAATGTATCAGCTTTTCCTCCAATATAAATTCCTGCTCCAGCATTAAGCAAGACAGCATCTCTTTTAGGCCCTTTAACACCATTTAAGATATCTAATGTAATTTGTGCGTTTTCTTTTGGTGTTCCACCAACTAAGTCTGCTTTTGAACATCTTTCAAAACCAAACTGTTCTGGTGCTATTTCATATGTTTTATAGTTTCCATCAATAATCTCACAAACAGTTGTTGGAGCAGATAATGAAATTTCATCTAAACAATCTTGTCCATAAACAACTAAAGCACGCTTTACTCCTAAGTTTGAAAGCACTCTTGCTAGTGGTTCTACTAATTCTTCATCATAAACACCCATAACTTGCAATGATGCACCTGCTGGATTAGTAAGAGGTCCCAAGATATTGAAAACAGTTCTAATTCCTAATTCTTTTCTTATTGGTCCAACATATTTCATAGCTTTATGATATGTTTGAGCAAATAAGAAACAAATGTTGATTTTATTTAAAACTTCTTTGCTTCGATCAGGTCCTAACATAATGTTGACACCTAACGTTTCTAAACAATCGGCTGCTCCTGATTTAGAGCTTGCTGCTCTATTTCCGTGTTTTGCAACTTTAATTCCACTAGCTGCAATAATGATTGATGCAGTTGTAGAAATGTTGAAAGAATTTGCTCCATCTCCACCAGTACCTACTATTTCTAATACATCTTCATCATTTAGCAATTTGACAGCGTGTTCTCTCATACCTTTTGCACTACCAGTAATTTCTTCAATTGTTTCACCTTTCATGCTCAAAGCAGTTAAATATGAAGAAATCTGTACTTGAGAACATTGTCCATTCATGATTTCATTCATACAATCGTACGCTTCCTGTCCTGTTAAGTTCTCCTTCTTTGATAATTTAATAATCGCTTCTTTAATCATTTTTCTATTCCTCCTAAAAAATTTTCTATCATGATTTTTCCTTGATTTGTTAATATTGATTCTGGATGAAACTGTAATCCATATACTGGATATTTAATATGTTTCACTGCCATTATTTCTTGATCATCACTCACTGCTATTGGAATTAGTTCTTTAGATAATGTTTTTTCATTAACAGCTAATGAATGATATCTAGCAACTTTTATTGGTTGAGTTAATCCTTTGAAAATTGGATCATCATTGACTTCAATAATTGAAGCTTTACCATGCATTAATTCTTTTGCATAAGTTATTTCGCTTCCAAAGGCTTCACATATTGCCTGATGCCCTAAACAAACACCAAGAATAGGTATTTTGTTATAAAAATATTGAATAACTTCTTCAATAATTCCTGCTTCGCTTGGTTTACCAGGACCTGGAGATATAACAATAACATCAGGGTTTAATTGTTCAATTTCATAGACTGTTTTTTCATCGTTTCTAATAACTTTTATATCATTATTAATTGATCCAATTAATTGATATAGGTTATAAGCAAAACTATCATAGTTATCTATTAATAAAATCATTCATTGATACCTGTTATGAAGTGACTTTTGTCAAGACAAAAATTAACAATTCATAATAAT
>CAZWZD010000237.1:0-3427 GCA_964638235.1 uncultured Erysipelotrichales bacterium | reverse complement strand
AACCATTGGAATATATTTTATACCATCTTTTTCAATAACTTCATTTTCTCCTTCAAAACCATTTTGAAGATAGAACTCATATACCTTATAAAATGCATTAACGCTTATATCACCACAAATCAGCAATTTAGCTTTATCAAGCAATTTTGATCCAATTCCCTGATGACAATATAAACTATCAACAAACAATGCATTAATATGATGATCTCTTATACATACTACTCCTATCAATTTATCATCAAAACAGCCAATCATAAATATTTCTTTATTAACAAACATTTTATGAAAAAAAGGAAATTGACAAAATTCTTTAAATGAGTCAATTCCCTCTTTAGAATAAAATGGTGCAATTTTATTATCGAACTCTTTATTAATAAGTTCAACAGCCTGTGAAATTTCACATTCCTTTATAAAACGAAACTCCATTATATATTCTCCTTTTAAATCTTCTCAAATCTATCAACATCAACTACAAACACTGTAGCTCCACCTACTAAAACATCTACCATTATAGGATTGAAAACTCCCATATCACTTGGAGGTACCGTTGACTGTTTTACAATACGTTTTTTAGCATGTTTCTTTATAATTTCCAATACTGCATCTACCTTATCATCATTTGTACCAATTAAAAATGTAGTATTTCCTTTTTTAAGAAAACCACCAGTAGAAGCTAACTTTGTAACAAAAAATCCATTATCAATCAATGAAGTTTGAGTAACACTACTATCTTCATTATTAACAATCGCTATTATTAACTTCATAAACTACTCCTCCTTTCATCCCCTATATTATCACGTTTTTTAAATAAAACAACCAAAATTTTACGAATTGATAAAACTATCATGTTGTAATGGCAAAAAATAATTCATATATGTTCTTAGTACATAATGGTCAGTCATAGATGATAAATAATCACTAACAATCAATTCTCTAGGGTTATCTTTATACTCTTTAGTCATCTTTTCAATATGTTTCATAATATCGCTATCCCTAGTTTCATTAACTAAATCATTATAAAACATATCGTAAAGTTCAATAACCATTCTTGTTAATTTTTCATTCTCTTTAACCAGTATTGGATGTTTATGAATTCTATTAGATATAAAATAGAATAAAGATGTTAAAGCATCAAATACTTCATTAGAAAATTCTAAATATGGCTTATGAAAGCTATGAATAACAATATCTCCAATAAGACGATTAATGATAGATTTATTATCATTACCTAAAATATGAGTAACATCTTTTGGAAGATCTACCTCGCTAATAATTCCTACCTTTATCGCATCTTCAATATCCTTCCCTACATAAGAAATAACATCACTAATTCTTACCACACAGCCTTCCAATGTCATTGGCAGTATTTTTGCACTGTAATCTTTTTCATGCCAGCACTTATCATATTCTTCCCAAAATTGTTCAACTGTTTTTTTAGTATCAGGATAATACTTCTTATTCAATATTTCTCCATTGTGACATAGTATTCCATCAAGCACCTGCAATGAAATATTGTATCCTCTGCCATATCTTTCAATATATAAAAGATTTCTTACACTATTTGCATTATGAGCAAAATACCCAAATCCTCTATCTTCCAAACATTTATTAATAGCTCTCTCTCCTACATGACCATAAGGAGCATGACCTAAATCATGACCTAAAGCAATAGCTTCTATTAAATCTAAATTAAGATTTAGACCTCTCCCTATTTGTCTAGCAATGCGGGAAACCCACTGGACATGCAATGATCTTTTTGTAATATGATTATTGCTAAAAAATGATAGAGCTTGAGTCTTATCTACATAACGTGAATAACTTTTAGAATATAATACACGATCAATATCTTTTTCAAAAGGCCATCTTATATCAAATTCCTTTTCCTTTTTTAAGCTTTTCCTAATCTTAATACAATCACTGTTTTTACATGCAAAAGGTGATAATTTTAAGTCGTGCTTTTTTGTAGCAATTAATGTTGAATGTATAATTTTTTCTTCGTCTTGCATAAAATCAAATCCTTTTCTTTTTTTCTATTTATAGTATAATATATGCGGTGATTTTATGCAAAATGAATTAATAAACTGGTATCAAAAAAACAAAAGAGATTTACCTTGGCGAAAAACAAAAGATCCCTATAAAATCTGGATTAGTGAAATTATGTTACAGCAAACAACTGTAGAAGCAGTTATTCCTTATTTTATAAGATTTATGAATAGATATCCTAATATTCAAACACTTTCTTCATCATCATTAGAAGAAGTTTATAAATACTGGGAAGGATTAGGATATTACAGACGAGCAAAACATATTCATGAAACAGCTCAAATTATTCACTATCAGTATAATGATATTTTTCCAGATAAATATGAAGAAATTCTATCTTTAAAAGGAATAGGTCCTTATACAGCAGGAGCTATTCTTTCAATTGCTTTTGATATCCCAGTAAGTGCTGTTGATGGCAATGTATTGCGTATTATTTCAAGGCTGTATAATATTCACGATAATATTGCTTTAAATAAAACTCAAAAAGAAATAACAAAAATTGTTAATAATCTTATTTTGGGTTACGATCCATCTTTGTTCAATCAAGGATTGATGGATTTAGGAGCAATGGTTTGTAGACCTGTTTCTCCTAAATGCAATCAATGTCCATTGAAAGATGAATGTCAGGCAAATGCTATTGACCAGCAAAATGTACTACCCATCAATATAAAAAACATTAAACATAAAGAAATACACTTTATCACAGGTGTCATTACTTACAAAGATAAATTTCTACTTAAAAAAAATCCTAAAGGATTATTAGAAAACTTATATGGCTTCATTCAATATGAATCAATTGATCCTTATGAATTTGAAAGACAATTCACTCAAGAATATCAAAATATTCATATAAAAAAGCATATCAAAGATATTAAGCATGTATTTACCCATCGAACATGGATCATGCATGTTTATCATTTTGAATTAGATCAGCCTACAAGAAATCTATATACAAAAAAGCAAATTGAAAATATTCCAATATCTACAGCTCATCTAAAAGTATTAAAAGCATTTTTAAAAGATGAAAAATAGCAAAAAGAACAATTGATCACATTTTCATGATATGAAATCAAAAACTCTTGATTTTTAATACCTTTCAATGTATAATACTTGTGTATGCTGGTAGTAAAGGGGGGGAAGTCAAAAATGGCAAAGACTGTAGTAAGAGAAAATGAATCATTAGATGATGCATTACGTCGTTTTAAAAGACAAGTTTCTAGAACGGGAACCCTTGCTGAAGCACGTAAAAGAGAATTCTATATGAAGCCGGGTTTAAAGAGAAAAATGAAATCTGAGCTTGCTAGAAAGAATAAAAGAAAAAGATAGAAGAACATGGAGACTGCTGAAAAAGTAGCTAAAAATAAAACTGATATTTAGAATATAT
>CAZWZD010000236.1:0-3461 GCA_964638235.1 uncultured Erysipelotrichales bacterium | reverse complement strand
CTTATCAGCAGCTATTTAATCTTGTAAAGGATAAAGACTATTTTGTTTTAACAACTAATGTTGATCATCAGTTTCAAAAAGCAGGTTTTGATAAAAAGAGATTATTTTATACACAGGGCGATTATGGTTTATGGCAATGTTCTAAGCCATGTCATCAGCAAACTTACGATAATGAAGAAATAGTTAAACAAATGATTGAACAACAAAAAGATATGAAAATTCCTTCATCGCTTGTTCCTTACTGTCCAAAGTGTGGAGCACCGATGACAATGAATTTACGTAGCGATCAAACATTTGTTGAAGATGAGGGCTGGAATAAGGCACAAGAGCGATATGAAGAATTTTTAAGAAGGCATCAAGGCTTAAAAATTGTATATTTAGAATTAGGTGTAGGAGGAAATACACCAGTTATCATTAAATATCCGTTTTGGAATTTTACAAATAAAAATAAAAATGCAACTTACGTATGTATCAATTATGGAGAAAGTTTTTGTCCAAAAGAAATACAAGAACAATCTATTTTAATTGAATCAGATATTCATCAAACAATAGAAGATGTTCTTTTAGAGCTATAATTAGAATGGAGATGATACAATGAATCAAAGTGAAAGAAGAGAATACTTAATTAATTTTTTAATAAAAGATAGTTTGTATTATAATCATCTATCTTTGCCTGAAAATGAAATAGAACAAAAGCAAATTTTAAGAGCGTTAATGAATGTGAGAGAACCTAGACCATTACCTAATGAGTTTTTTAAAATTCAAGATGAATATTTACAAGAAGAGCTTTTAAAAGAAAATATTACTGATGTTAATGATTTAAATCTTGTTTCTTTTGATAAGAGAATGTATTTATGGCAGGGAGATATTACTACTTTAAAAGCAGATGCGATTGTTAATGCTGCTAATTGTAAGATGTTAGGTTGTTTTGTTCCAGGACATAATTGTATTGATAACATTATTGGATATAAGGCAGGTCTTGGCTTAAGAAAATATATGAATAATATAATGGAAAAACAGGGAAGAGATGAAGAAACGGGAAAAGCAAAAATTTCACCTGGATTTAATCTTCCAGCTAAACATATTATTCATACAGTTGGTCCGATAGTATCAGGAATTTTAACAAAAAAACATGAAGAATTATTGAAAAACTGTTATCAGTCATGTTTAGAATTAGCATCTTTCTATCATTTAGAATCAATTGTTTTCTGTTGTATTTCTACTGGTGAATTTCATTTCCCAAATAAGATTGCAGCTAAAATTGCAGTAGAAACTTGTAAGGAATATTTAGAT
Organism: uncultured Erysipelotrichales bacterium; assembly: GCA_964638235.1. GTDB lineage: Bacteria > Bacillota_I > Bacilli_A > Erysipelotrichales > Coprobacillaceae > MGBC113645. Next base: position 2,168 of record CAZWZD010000236.1, on the reverse strand, counting down.
AATAATGATACGAGTATAAAAAGAGTTGTTTTTAATGTATTTAAAGATTTAGATTTAGAAATATATGATGTTCTATTGAATAATTAAGCTGTTAATAGCAGCTTTTTTTTCAAATTAAAAAAATGTGTTTTAATAATAAAAAGGCTTTAAAAGGAGGAAATCATTTTGGAAAATGATGGTATGCTACATGAACCATTATTGAAAAAGACGATTGCCTTTGCATTGCCTTTAGCTTTAGGGAGTGTTTTTCAGCAATTATTTAATATGGTTGATTCGGCTGTTGTTGGACAGTTTGCTAGTTCTAAAGCATTAGCAGCAGTTGGAGCTAATGCTTCGGTTGTAAATTTATTTATTAATTTCTTTGTTGGAATATCTGTAGGAAGCAGTGCTCTGATTGCTAATTATATTGGTAGTGGCAATGAAGAAGATATTTCTAAAGGTGTTCATACATCTATATGTATTTCTTTGATTTGTGGATTTTTTATGGCTGTATTTATGCAGTTTGTTGCAGAACCCTTTTTATTATTGATGGGAACACCTAATGATATTATGGATTTAGCTGTATTATATTTAAAAATATATGCTTTAGGCATGCCATTTATTTTGCTTTATAATTTTATTGCGGCGATACTTAGAAGTGCTGGTGATTCAAAAAATCCATTTTATGCTTTAATTGTTGGTGGGATCATCAATGTGTGTTTAAATTTAATCTTGGCTATTGGTTTTCATTTAAGTGTTGCTGGTGTCGCAATAGCAACCGTAGTTTCCAATGTTTTTTCAGCGTTGATAGTTATGTATTGTTTAGTGCATCAAAATGGAGTATTAAAATTTGATATACATCAATTAACTATATCAAAGAATGAATTGATAAATATATTAAAAATAGGACTTCCTGCTGGTTTGCAAGGTACAATAGCATCTATTTCAAATGTTGTTATTCAATCAAGTTTAAACTCTTTTGGTTCAATAGTAGTTGCTGGAAGTGCAGCGGCTGTCAATTTTGAATATTTAGGATATTGCATGATTAGTGGATTTTCTCAAGCAGCAACAACTTTTGTTGGACAGAACTTTGGAGCGAAAGAATGGAAAAGGTGTCGTGAAATTTGTAAATTAGCTTTATTGGCAGGAATTTCAATGGCATTTGTTGTTGATTTAATAATTGTAGTATTTAGAGTAGAACTAGTTCATTTATTTACATCTGATATAGAAGTTATTCCTTATGCAGTTCAAAGAGTTGTTCAGATCATGGGATTTCATTGGCTTTTAGGAACGCATGAAATTACTGGATCAGCTTTAAGGGGATATGGAAAATCCATAGTTCCTGCTATAATAACAATATTGGGTACGTGTGTTTTTAGGTTGATTTGGATATATTTTATTGATTGCTTTTATCATACATATACAATGTTACTGTTAGTGTATCCTATATCATGGATCATTACTGGAATTATGATGATTGGATATTATTTTTTAGTAGTGAAGAAAATAGAAATGTCAATAATTTAAGAGAGGGAGAAAGTATATGAATAAATTTACTAAAATAAAACAAACTGATAATTTTACAGAAAGTAAGAAGAAATTCGCTGATTACATTATTGAATATCCTCATGATATTTTAAAATTAAATATTCAGGAATTAAGTAAAAGAAGTTATGTTTCTTCATCAACTATATATCGTGTTATTGAAAAAGTAGGACTTTCAGGTCTTAATCAATTAAAAGTTCAGATTTCATTGCAATTAGAAAACAGAAAGCAAGAAAAACATTTAGTTGATTATAACTATCCCTTTCATAAATTGAATACTCATCATCAAATCTTGTCTAAGATGTTATCATTATATGATCAGACTTTAAAATCAACTTTTAATTTAATTGACTTAGATGTTTTTTTAGGAGTTGTTCAAACATTATATAATGCTAAAAATATTATAGTATTTCCTTCAATAGGTAATTATTTTATGGCAGAAAGTTTTCAGCAGAATATGTTGGAAATAGGAGTAAGGATAGAAGTTGTTAAAGAACATTTTTATCAGCATTGGACTGCTCAATCGTGTCATAAAGGTGATGTTGTTTTAATTATTAGTTATGCTGGAAGAACTGCTTATCTTAGTGAAATTGTCAAAACGTTAAAAGAGAAAAATGTAACTATGGTACTTATTTCTTCAACTG
>CAZWZD010000235.1:0-3468 GCA_964638235.1 uncultured Erysipelotrichales bacterium | reverse complement strand
ATTATTTAATAATATAATACATATTTTCTCACATGATAATTCTAATTAATTATATACCTATATTCATTGTTAATGAAAGTTAAACAATCTAATGTTAAATCACACTTAAAAAAGTGATTAAACAATATAATCTATTATTTTATTATATAATTATCAGTAGGGGGGATTACAAAATGAATGACATAGAAAAAGAAAATGAAACATTAAAACAAATAATTGATGGCCTTGTAGTAATGATGCACGATATAATGCAACCAATGTATAAGCAACATTATTATAATTTTCTTATTTTAAAATATGACATTTTCTTTAACTTCAAAATGCATATAAGCATTGCTTGTGATCCTAAGCAAAAAAACACGTTCAACAAAATAAATAAACAAACATTAGATGCTACAATTCAAAATGAAATCTCTATTATTAAAAATGAAATAGAATATTCATTTAAATATTGTAATATATATGATTTTCCAGAATCCTTCCTCAAGGAAATTACCAATCTATCACTTGAATTTGCTGAAGCATGTAAAAAATATTCTTTAATCAAAAAAAAGGAAAATGAATCTTTTAATCTGTTAAAATTCATCAAACAAAAAAGAAGTCAATAAAAAACACAAAGTTTAAAATCTTTGTGTTTTTTATTGAATATCATTCTTCCAATATTCTATCATATTATTTGCTTCGTTTTCAGTAATTCTAATAAGGTGATCTTTTCTTTAGTAACAAATTCATCTCTTTTCTTAATGCTGGAAAAGTATTTAGCACATCCAATTGGATGTTGTTTATCAATAACCTCAATAAACATCTTGTGATCCTCTACTCTATAAATAACATTAGACTTATTATCATCTCTTTGATGCATATCTTTAAAATAAAGAGCATTGCTCATTTTATATCCTTCCTTTCATTTCAGCATTTCAAAATTATATCACGTTAATAATTAATATAAAGACTTGACTTTTTATCATTATATATATAATCTGCTTAGACTGTCATCAGCTCCATTTTCTTCAAGAAAATCATTGATCTCATCTTTGATTTCTTGAGGACATTCCATTTCAATTTTCATAATATTGTGAATTGCAATCACCTTGTCTACAATCTTGATCTGCTTTTTATATTCCAAATCTATCCCTGTTATCATTCCTTCCAAAGAAATAAATTCAAAATGATCAAAATAAATAATCTTAATCATTTCACCTACTCTTACCTGATGTATCTTCCAGTTAAGCTCATAATAGCTGTCTTCAGATAATTCTGGTCTTTTAACAACGATACGTTCTTTCTTTTTTACCATTTCTTTATACCCCTTTAAGGAATCAAATGATAGAAACAGTTTGGCTCTATTTAATGTTCTACTTTGCATTATGTCCTCCTATCAGTGTATTTCTCTTTTCAGTTGTTGCCTTTTCAAGCTTATTCATTCCCTTTAAAATAGCATTTTTACCATAATTTTTCTTGATTTTTATAATAGCTTCTTGAAGTCGTTTTTCTACTTCTAAATCATCAATGTTTGAAAATAAATCATATGTCTCATAATATTCATCTAAAAGATCACAAAAAGATATTCCTATCTGTCTGATAGGGTAATTTTTGTTTGTTCTTTCTTTAAATAATTCAATAAATTCTTTCATAAGAATCTTCAAGGAATTTGTTCGAGTCGTAATCTTTCGTTGCCCTCCTGTACCTCTAATAACATTTTTTGAATATCCCACATAGAGTGATATATAATCTGTAACGAGATGCTGATCAACAAGTTTTAATACATTAAGTTCTACCATTTCCTTTAGTACCAGCATTGCATCATCATATTCATAATCCTCAAATAACACCTGACTGTTTGATATAGAATTGGTTGAAGGCTGATAAGCTTTGATATCATCAATTGTCGTTGGTTCTCTGCCCCAGGCATGATCAATCATATACTCTGCATTAATTCCAAATTCCTTATATAGAATATCCTGATTATAATGAGCCAGATCATACATATCATGTATTCCTAGTCTTTCCAAATGATTGGATATGCCATGGCCAATATGCCAGAAGTCAGTAAGAGGGGTATGATGCCATAGAAGATGCTGATATTTTTTCTCAGTAAGCAAAGCAATACAGTCCGGTTCATGTTTAGCCATAATATCTAAAGCAATCTTGCATAGATAAAGATTTGTCCCTATACCTACTGTTGCCGTTATTCCTGTTGTTTCATAAACATCATCTAACAGCATTTGTGCAAACTCTCTTGCTGATTTACGATACAGTTTCATATAAGGTGTAATATCGATAAAACATTCATCTATCGAATAGACATGGATATCATCCTTGGATACATATTTCAGATAGATAGCATAAATATTTGCTGAATATTCCATGTATAAATTCATTCTTGGCATAGCAGTTATATATTCTACACCTTTAGGTATTTCAAACATTCTGCATCTGTTATGAATACCCATATTCTTCATTTTAGGTGATATAGCAAGACATAATGCTCCTTTTCCACGACTTGGATCTGCAACAACCAGATTTGTCTTAAAGGGATCTAGTCCTCTTTCAACACATTCAACTGATGCAAAGAATGTCTTAAGATCAATACATAAATATACTTTCTTGTTCATCAAATCACCTCACCCAAAATGATATATCATAATTATTACCATATTCAATATAGATTTGGGAATTTTTAATTAAGATATTTTATATAATTTTGCAATTTATGCATTTATTTGATATTATAGTACTGTGGAGTGATGAGTATGATACTAAAAGAGTTGCTGATACAATATGAATTACAGAATAATCTAAGTCATGCTGAAATGGCAGATATGTTAAATGTTTCTCTTTCAACCTATTATCGCTGGTTAAGTGGAGAAAGTACCAGACTAAAGAAAACGACCATTCAAAAACTATCTGATGTTTTAGAATGTGATGTCGAAGAAGTTATAGAAGAAACACACAGATTAAAACCAATATTAGGGAATGTAAAAGCTGGATATGATTTGTGGGCAGATCAGAATATTGAAGGATATGTTGAGATTGGGAAAGCTGATGCTCAAAAAGGTGACTACTTTTTAAGAGTTGTGGGAGATTCTATGGAAGGATCTCATATTTATGAAGGTGACCTTGTTTATGTACAAAAGTGTAATACTATAACATCAGGACAAATCGGTATTGTTCTCATTGGAGATGAAGCTACAATCAAGCGTGTCTATTATAAAGATAATTTAATGATTTTAGAAGCAAGTAATCCTAAGTATGAATCTCATTTTTTTACAATGAAAGAAGTTGAAGAAATTCCTGTCAAAATCATTGGATTAGTAAGATTTGTTAGAAGAGATTTTGCATAATAATAAAACAATTTTATGAACCTCATTCCATTTTTTTAGCTATTCATCTACAGTTTTATTTTTTAATACTACCTGAATCCGTGATAAATTGTAGAGTTATTTGAAATATATTTGATAATGTGCA
>CAZWZD010000234.1:0-3475 GCA_964638235.1 uncultured Erysipelotrichales bacterium | reverse complement strand
TGAACCATTAACATTAGAAGATGTATTAAGTATTCATGAAAAAGAAAAACCATTAGGAGTTATTGCTCAATTTGGTGGGCAAACACCATTAAATCTTGCTAATCAATTAAAAGAAAATGGTGTCAATATTTTAGGAACAACACCAGAAACAATTGATATGGCAGAAGATAGAGATTTATTTAATGCTATGATGGAAAAATTAGAAATTCCAATGCCTGAATCTGGAATGGCAGTCAATGTCAATGAAGCATTAGAAATTGCTAAACGTATTGGTTATCCATTAATGGTAAGACCATCTTATGTATTGGGTGGTAGAGGTATGGAAGTAGTTTATGATGATGAGTCATTAAAAGAATATATGGCTGCTGCTGTTGGAGTAACACCTGATAGACCTATTTTAATTGACAGATTCTTAAATGATGCTATGGAATGTGAAGCAGACGCTATTTCTGATGGTGAAAATGTTTATGTCCCTGCTGTTATGGAACATATTGAATTAGCAGGTATTCACTCTGGAGATTCAGCTTGTATATTACCATCAAAACATATTCCAATGAGACACGTGGCAACAATTAAAGAATATACAAAGAAAATTGCTAAGGAAATGAATGTTCGCGGTTTAATGAATATGCAGTATGCTATTGCTGATGATAAAGTTTATGTATTAGAAGCTAATCCACGTGCTTCAAGAACAGTACCTTTAGTATCAAAAGTATGTAATATCAACATGGTAAGACTAGCTACTGATATTGTTACAAGTGAACTTACAGGTAGAGCTTCACCGGTTAAAGATTTAAAAGATAGAAAGATTCCACATATTGGAGTTAAACAGGCAGTTTTCCCATTCAATATGTTCCCAGAAGTTGATCCTATTTTAGGACCAGAAATGAGATCAACTGGAGAAGTATTAGGAATGGCTAATTCTTATGGAGCTGCAATTTATAAAGCTGAAGAAGCGACACAAACAAAATTACCTACAGAAGGTAGAGTATTAATTTCTGTATCTGATAGAGATAAAAAGGATGTTGTTGAACTTGCTCAAAAATACTATGATGCTGGTTTTGAAATCGTAGCTACAGGAAAAACATTTGACTTGATTGTTAAAAATAAAATCCCTGCTATTAAAGTGAAGAAAATTCATGAAGGCAGACCAAATATTGCAGATGCTTTAACGAATGGAGAATTAGATATGGTTATCAATACACCACATGGTAAACAATCTGCACATGATGATAGCTATATTAGAAAAACAGCTATTAAAATGAGAATACCATATATGACAAATATCGCTGCAGCAATGGCAGCAGTAGAAGGTATTATGGATGCTGAAATTCATGGTTCTCATGAAGTAAAATCACTTCAAGAATATCATGAAGCTATCAAATAAAATATGTAAAGAGATTGGAACACTTCAATCTCTTTTATTTAAAAAAATAGTAGAGTTATTTTCTACTATTTTTTGTTGATTGTGTCTTTTAACATAATAATAATGATAAATAATGATAAAAAGTTTGATGTTATATTCAAGGGTAAAATAGAAGATAAACAAGGGTGGATAAAATAAATCATAAGAACTGATAAAATTCCCCACAAAATAGAATAAAATAAACAGATACGACCGTGTAAATTATATTTAAACTGTGAATAATCCCAAATATGGCGATGAAAGACAATATCTAAATATATGCTTGTTATATATTCTAAAGCTGTCATTAATAAAGAACCTATAATAAACGTTAAGAAAAAAGAAGATTGAAGAAATGGGGCAAAAATAATCAAAATAATTGCTCCAAAACCATATAATGGAATATAAGGCCCATCTAATAGACCAGAACTATACCATTTTTTTTGAAAACAAGATATATATAATGACTCCATAAAATGTCCTAAAAAAGAATAGATACAAAAATAAGTAATCATATAACTCCTTCCTTTATAACTATATGAATTTATAAATGGATTATGAAATTTAATTTTATAAGTCTATGAATAAAAAATAATATTTTTAGCACTCTAGGGTTGAAAGTGCTAAAATTTGTGCTATAATATAAGTGTAGTTAAGGAAAGACCTTAACGAGGTAATAATTTTATATTTATATCCCAGCATGAAACTACTGAGATCAAAAGGAAAGAAAGAGGCGATGTTTTATGAGATTTTTACCTACTATAAATGATGTTTTTGATGATTTATTTTATGATTCTTTTAAAGATTATTCTTCTGTTAATGCAATGCGTACAGACATTACAGAAAAAGATAATCAGTATTTATTAAATATGGAACTTCCGGGATTTAAAAAAGAAGACATTCAAATGGAATTAAGAGATGGTTATTTATTAGTTAATGCGACAAAGAATGTTGATAACGAAGAAAAAGATAGTGAAGGACATATTATTAGACGTGAACGTTATAGTGGCAGTTGTAGTCGTAACTTCTATGTTGGAGATATTAGACAAGAAGATATTAAGGCATCATTCGATAATGGAGAATTGAGAATTTCATTTCCAAAAGATAATGTCAAACAAGTAGAAGAAAAGAAATATATTACTATTGATTAACTAAAAAGGCTGGAAAAGCCTTTTTAGTTATAAAAATATAATTATAAATTAAACGATAGTCCATCCACCATCTACTAATAGAAGTTGTCCTGTTACATAACTTGAGGCATCAGATGCAAGATATAGCATAGCACCATTTAACTCTCCGGGATGTCCTCTACGTCCCATAGGACAATTATCACGAATAGATTTTTCATATTTATCATCGGCAACTTTTTCAGACATTTCACTATCAAAATATCCCGGTCCAAGAGTATTAACGGTGATACCATCTTTAGCCCATTCAGCAGCAAGTGCTTTTGTCATCATATTGATAGCTCCTTTTGAAGTTGAATATCCTGAACGCGGCACACCGTTCATAGTAACTTGACAATGGAAAGAGCCAACATTAATGATTTTACCATATTTTTGTTTTAACATAATTTTTCCTACTTCACGTGCAAAATAGAAGACACCATTAACATTTGTATTCATCACATTTTGCCATAGTTCATCTGTTGTGTCAATTGCAGCAGTAGAGAATCCGGCAGCAGCATTATTAATAAGAATATCAATACGTCCAAATTCTTTATAAATAATATCAACAGCATTTTTTATTTGATCTGTATGTGTAACATCACAAGGAATTGCAACACATTTTACACCATATGATTCAACTTCTTTTTTTACCTCATTTAATTTTTCTACTCGGCGTGCTACGATTGCAACATTCGCTCCTTGCTCAGCTAAACAAATAGCAAATTGTCTACCTAAACCTGAAGATGCACCTGTCACAAGTGCAATTTTACCACTTACACTAAAATAATTTTTCATTTTTCTTCCTCTTTTCTAATAATCTAAAATTAATCGAATATATCTAACCAACGTTAGCATGATTCTTTAATAATGTCAATAAGTGAAAAAATACACATATCAATTT
>CAZWZD010000233.1:0-3483 GCA_964638235.1 uncultured Erysipelotrichales bacterium | reverse complement strand
CTAATCTATGAACTCCCTTTTCTGCTTTTAAATGTCCATAAGCATTATATCCACTAAATCGCATAGTCACCGATTTCAAACCTGCTTCTTCTCCATCTAAATAATCCAAAACTTCTACTTTATAACCTTTTTTATCACCATAACGTGAATACATTCTCATCAACATACTAGCCCAATCTTGTGATTCAGTACCACCAGCACCTGGATGGATTTCCACTATAGCATTATGATGGTCATATTCACCAGAAAATAATAATATTTTTTCAAAATCATCTAATTTATTTTGAAAGGTTGCATAATCTTCTTGTAAAGAAACAAAGAAATCCTCATCACCAGTTTCTTTTACAAATTGATATGTTTCCTCTAATTCTTCATATAATACTTTTAATTCTTCATATGAATCAACTGTTTTTTTCATATCAGTAAGCTGATTATATAGTTTTTTAGCTTTATCTTGATCATCCCAAAAATGCTCATCCATTGTTTGAACAGTTAATCCTTCAATTTCTCTTATTAAAACTTCTATATTTGCAGAAATATATAATTCATTGAGTAATAAGCGGGCTTTTTCAAGTCCGCTTTTTAATTCATATAATTCCATTATTTAAAACTCATTTCAATCTTAAGAGCAGGAATACTCTGTTCTTCTTCACTGCCTGGTCTAATACCCATATGAACTATATTTCTAGAAATATCTTCTGCAATAGATTTTGTCATTTCCTCAAACATATAGAAAGCTTCTTCAGTATATTCTTGTAATGGATCTCTTTGAGCATACGCTCTTAAATATATACCATTTCTTAATTTCTGCATAGCATCAATATGATTGATCCAAGTATGATCAATAACACCTAATAAAACTCTTCTTTCATAATCAAGTTTAATTTCAGCAGGCAAATCCTTATTAAAACGATTTTCAAACTGTAATGATACAATTTCACTCAATGCTTCTTTTACTTTATCTGGATTATTTACAACAGCTTCTTTATTCTTTGCTTCTAAAGTTGCAAGTAACATATAGTTTCTAGATACAAAAGATAAAACACCATCTACATCAACCGTATATGTCTTACCATCATGTTTTGTATATTTATTAACAGCATGATCAACTGCCTGTTTAAACATACCTTTAACAATTTCTGTTAAATCTTCTTCTCTCATAATATCATCACGTTCTTTATACATGATTTCTCTTTGTTGACGCATAACATCATCATACTGTAACAATTGTTTACGAATATCAAAGTTTTGTCCTTCAACACGCTTTTGAGCACTTTCTATAGCTTTTGTAACCATTTTATTTTCAATTGCTTCATCTTCTAAATACCCAGAGAAAGATTGAAGTCTTTCAGGAGCAAATCTTTGCATCAATTCATCTTCAAATGAAACATAGAATGTTGAACATCCTGGATCTCCCTGACGTCCAGAACGACCTCTTAACTGATTATCAATACGTCTAGATTCATGTCTTTCACTACCAATAACCATTAATCCACCAATCTCGGCAACTCCTTCACCTAACTTGATGTCAGTACCACGTCCAGCCATATTTGTAGCTATTGTTACAGCTCCTTTAATACCAGCTTTTTCAATGATTTGAGCTTCAACTGCATGGTTTTTTGCATTCAAAACATTATGTCTAATTCCACGTTTATTTAACATTCTTGACAACACTTCTGAAGTTTCCACTGAAACAGTTCCTAACAATATAGGCTGCCCATAACTATGTCTTAATTCAACCTCATCACAAATAGCATTATATTTTGCTTTTTGAGTAGAATAAACTTTATCTGGTTTATCATCACGAATAACTGGCATATTAGTTGGAATTTCAATAACACGCATATTATAGATCATCATAAATTCTTCTTCTTCAGTTTTTGCTGTACCAGTCATACCAGCTAACTTATTAAATAGTCTAAAGAAATTCTGATATGTGATAGTTGCAAGTGTAACAGTTTCTTCTTTGATTGGAACTCCTTCTTTAGCTTCTAAAGCCTGATGTAATCCATCAGAGAAAGCACGACCTGGCATAACACGTCCAGTAAACTGATCAATAATCATAATACTTGCATTTCTAATATCTCTGCTGCCATCTTGTGTCGCAATCATATATTCAACATCTCTTTGCATCGTATAATTAGCTTTTAAAGCCTGGTTAATATGATGAACATAAGAAGTGTTTTCAGGATCATATAAATTCTTAAATTTAAATGTTTTTTCAGCTTTACTAATTCCTGATGGTGTTAATGTTACTGTTTTACTTTCAATATCCACTTCATAATCTTTATCTTGAATTAACGATTTTACAAATTTATCTGCCTGTATATATAAAGCTGCGGTATTTTTCTTACCACCTGAAATAATCAAAGGAGTTCTAGACTCATCTATTAAAATAGAGTCAACTTCATCAACCAAAGCAAAATTTAATGGTCTTAATACCTTATCAGAAATTCTTGTAACCATATTATCTCTTAAATAATCAAAACCAAGTTCAGCATTAGTTGTATAAGTAATATCACAAGAATGCTGCTCTCTTTTTTGCTGAGCAGATAATTCACGTTTATTTAATCCAACAGTTAAACCTAAAAACTCATAAACTTTTCCATTATCAACCTTATCACGTTCAGCTAAATAATCATTAACTGTAACAACATGAACACCTTTTCCTTCTAAAGCATTTAAATAAACTGGAAAAATAGATGTTAAAGTTTTACCTTCTCCTGTTTTCATTTCTGCTATATCACCATTATGAAGAGAAATAGCTCCCATAATTTGAACTTTAAATGCTTTTAAATGAAGTTTTCTAAAAGCTGCTTCTCTAACAGTTGCATAAGCTTCAACTAATATATCATCTAAAGTTTCTCCATTTGCTAATCTCTGTTTAAATACTTCAGTTTGATAAGCAAGTGTATCATCATCCATAGCTTGATATTGAGGTTCTAAATCTAAAATATCTTGGGCTTGCTGCTCCAATTTCTTTAAAATCTTATTATCTTGCGAAAAAGCACTCTTGATTTTTCCAAACAAACTCTTTTTTTGTTTTTGAGGAGTTGTTGAAAATTCAATAACTTTACCTTGAGTTTTTACATCTTCAAATGTTTCAATTTCTATTTCATCACTGTTATCATCATTTAAATCAACAATTTCAACATCTGGATTCAAATCTAAGGCTTTTAACTCTTTATCTCTTTCTTTTTTTAATTTCTTTCTAATCTCTTGTTTTTTGCTAGCCATCAGCATTTACTCCTTTCATATATAATGAAACATCATCATTATAACATTTTCATTTTTATTTACAAGATGAAATTATTTAATCGTAAAAAACAATGCCACAATAAAAATAATCCAATATATAAAATTCCAAGATCGTTTTATATCTCCTTCAATCATCGAACACGATTTATATAAAAACTGTAATGCAAAATCTAAAAACAAAACTAATATCAACCATATTCTAATAACAATAGGATGTAATGAAAA
>CAZWZD010000232.1:0-3489 GCA_964638235.1 uncultured Erysipelotrichales bacterium | reverse complement strand
TGTACCCTTATAGTGTGAATTTGATGATTTTTTCATAAATTCTTTACACTATCAACCTAAAAATGCTTCATGTAATAAAACTTGTGCTTTTTTCACATCATCTCTATCAATATAACAAGAAATATTGATTTCAGAACAAGATGTCATTTCAACATTTATACCATTATTTATTAAAGTATTATATACTTTTTGAAACATACCTTTATTATTCTTGATTCCAACACCTATAACAGCAACTTTACCAATATTACCTCTAACAATAGTTTTTGTTGGTTTTAGTATTTCTTTGTTGTCATTAACAACACTGATAACATTAGGAACATCTTTATCATTAATAATTAAAGATATATCCATCTTACCACCACCAACTAATGCCTGATTAAAAACATTAACATTAACATTGGCATCTGCTATTTTTTCAAATAACATACCAGCACCATTAATTTTAGCATCTACACCTACTAAAGTAATGCGGGCTTCGTTTTGAGAACCGGTTATACCAGAAATAACAAGCTGATTTAAATGATCTTTCATAATTTTCTCATCTCCCATCACATATGTTCCCTTGCTGTTATCAAAAGAACTTCTTGCATGAATAATAATATTATGCTGAGCCGCTAGTTGAACACAGCGATGATTTAAAACTTTCGCTCCATTTTTTGACAACTCCAGCATTTCAGAATAACTAATATAATCTAACTTCCTTGCCTTAGGCACAATTCTGGGATCAGCACTGTAAATACCATTAACATCGCTATATATTTCAACTTCACTAGCATCAATTGCAACACCAACAGCAACAGCAGACAAATCGCTGCCACCTCTACCGAGAGTTGTAATTTTGCCGTTTTGAGAATACCCCTGAAAACCAGGACAAACAACTATATCAGTATTTTTTAGTTTTTCTAAAATGTATTTGCCTTCTACTGTAGTAATGGTTGCATTTAAATGATGAGAATCTGTCATTATACCTAATTCGTCATTAGTAACTGTGTCAACCTTGTAACCTTTGTAAGCTAATTCACTTTTGATTACTAAGGTAGAAATTGTTTCACCAATACTTGTTAAGCGATCAATTTCTTCATCGGATAAACAATCAAGTTTAACAATGGATAATAAAGTATCAGTTGCATAAGGATCATCAAATCTTCCCATTGCACTTACTACAGCTACAACTTTATTTCCCTTATTAACCTCTTTAATCATATTCTTATACATATGTTCTCTCGTTTCAATAGAACGAGTAGAAGTTCCACCAAACTTTTGAACAATGATTTTCATTCTAATCCCTCACTTTAAATACTTGGTATTCTCCATTACCTAAACTATCTATTAATGATTGATATTCAATTTTATTTGTAATATAAACATGATCGTTTTCAAATGAAAAATATGTTTCATAATCTATATCTAAAGGTTTATTTGTACGAACATAATATTTTGAATAAGTAATAGGAGTAATTGGAAGATTATTTGTGTAATCATATTTCCATATTTCTTTTTGATGAGTTTTGATAATATCACCAACAACAGCACTAGCAGTTACATAACGTCCAGCACCTTTACCATAAAGAATAATATTCTCCAAATAATCACAAGTAATCTCTACTACATTATATGCTTCATTTACAGAAGCAACTAATTCTTTTAAACTAATTAAAGTAGGAGAAACATCAATTCCTATACTATCATCAAGTTTTTTCGCTTGAGCAATAAGTTTTATTCTATATCCTAATTTTTTAGCATAATCTATATCTAATTTTGTAATCTTTCTTATACCAGTACATTTAATAGAATCAAAATCAATAAATTGTTTATATGCATTCATTGCCATAATAGCAATTTTATGAGCAGCATCAATTCCACCTAAATCTAATGAAGCATCTGCTTCTACAAATCCTAATCCATCTGCAATTGTTAATGCTTCATCAAAATCAAGATTATCTTTTTCCATTAATGTCAATATAAAATTAGTTGTACCATTCAAAATTCCCTCTATTTTCTTTATATTGTTAGCTATGATACTTTCCCTAGCAGGTACCACTACAGGAATACCACCACCAACACTTGCTTCATAAAAAATATTTACATTATTTTTAAATGCAGTTTCAAAAATTTCCTTTCCATAATGTGCTAATAATGCTTTATTAGCAGTTACTACGTGTTTACCATTATTTAATGCTTTTAAAATTATATTTTTTGCGATTGTTGTTCCACCAATTAATTCAACAACAACATCTATCTCATCATCATTAATGACATCATTAAAATCCTTTGTATAAATGATTCCTTTAGGCAATGTTACATCTTCTAAAGAACAACCATATTTAACAACAACTTCCTCGCTAATTTCTTTTTCTAATCTCTCTTTTTCTTTTGTAAGAATATCAACAACTCCAAACCCTACTGTGCCTAAACCAATTACACCAATTTTCATGACTATTCCCCCTTAAACAAAAAAACCTCAGACTAAGAATTGAGGTTTCCAAAACAATATTAGGCAGCCTCATATTAACATTTTTTAACTAATATCATTATAGTAGAAATGCTAATCATTTTTATCACGGGCTTCCTCCTTTAACAGTTGTTAGAATAATACCATTTTTGTATGTAAAAGTCAATTTATAACATTATTTACTTTATTTTTTTATTATCTGATGAATGCATTCATCAATCGATTTAACAATAAAATGAGCTTTATCTTTTACTTCATCATCACTGTAATCAAAAGTATAGCTATATGTAACATGTTCAAACATTGGAAGATCATTAAAAGCATCACCAATGCCATTGATTTCTTTAACGTTAAAATGATTTTTAATTATTTCAATTCCCTCACCTTTAGAACATCCTAATGCAGTACAATCTAAATGTTCATTATTTTGATATACATTAACTTCTGTTCCTAAATGCTTTCTTATCTTATTGATCATTTTTGTAGCTTCTTCGATATGTCCGTTAGGATAATGAAATGAGCAGGCATCTATTTCTTTAACATTGATTTCATGAATATCATTGATTCTAGTGCCTGGATATTTAGAAATTTTATGTTTATCTATATGATACATATTTTCATCAACAGAAATACTCATATGTATATCTTTGCCTACTAATTCATGCAGTTTTATGGCAGTTTCCATAGGAATCCTTTTTTGCATGATGATATTCTTTTGTCCGTCTAAAATATAAGAACCAGTATTGCAAATATAAAAATCATAATGTATATCATAATTTTGAGAAGGTCTTAAAATTCCTTCTAATGTTCTTCCTGTACATACTCCAAATAAATTTCCTTGTTTTTGAAATTCTTTAATTGCTTTTAATTCTTTTTCTTTCATACCAGTATGAAAAAATAATGTATTATCAAAATCACTTGCTAAAATATGCATTTCAATCACCCTGTATTATTATACATGAAATACAAAAAATAACAAATATTTACTTGTTATTTTCTATGGCTATAGTTAAATCTTTAGGATAATTTTGTTG
>CAZWZD010000231.1:0-3508 GCA_964638235.1 uncultured Erysipelotrichales bacterium | reverse complement strand
CTATTATACCTATGATTTTTGATTCTTTTGCTTTTAAACTTTGAGCAAAAGTATTAGGCTGATAATTATATTCATCAATAATTTTTTTTATTTTTTCTCTAGTTTCATCTTTTATATATCCACCATTAAAATAACGAGATACTGTTGTTTTTCCTACTCCAGCCATTTTTGCAATATCTTGCATTGTTAATTTTTTTTCTTTCATCATTCATCACTCACTTAAATATTATTATAACAAAAATAGAAGTATATCTCTATAAAATTTTAAAACTCTAGCCATTTTGACTAGAGCTTTTATTACAAATTCTTTGCTAATTCATATGCTTCACTAATAGCATCTTTTAAATTACCAACCTTATGGCTATCACCAATTACATGAACTCTATCATTATCTATAGCTATTGGATTATATCCAATCGCAAATACTAATGTATCAGCATCATCAATTGTATATTCTTGTCCATCTTTTAAGTATGTTATCTTATTTTCATCAACTGCTGTTACTTGAGCTTTAAGTTCAATCTTAACTCCTTTTCTCATTAATCTTTGAGTCAATACACTTTTTGCAGCTCCTCCTTCTCCAACCATTAATGAAGGAGTCATTTCGATAATAGTAACATCTCTATTTGCTGGGAACAAATCATTAATTAAAGGTGCTAAATAATCTGCTGTTTCACAACCAACAGATCCTCCACCAATAATTACAATCTTTCTACCTGGGAATTTCTTTCCAGATAATATATCATCAGCTGTCATTGTCTGCTTAAATACTTTAAAAGCTTCAATTTCTTTAGGTTTAGCTCCCATAGAACAAATAACTTCATAATCTTTAAACTCATTATTTAGCATTTCAGCAGTTACTTCAGTATTTAAACGAACCTCAATACCTTCATTATCTAATCTTCTTACCATATACTTAACAACTTTACAAATTTCTTGTTTTCCAATTGGAACTGCTGCAATTCTTAATTGACCACCCAACTCATTTGTTTTCTCACACAAAACAACTTCATGTCCACGTTTTTTAGCAATATATGCTGCTTCCATACCAGCAGGTCCTCCACCAATGACAAGGACTTTTTTCTTAATATCAGCTTCTTCAATACTATTTGATTGAACTGATGGATTGACAGTACAACCTATTGGTTTTCCAAACATAATTCCAGTTAGACAACGTCCACAGCCAATACATGGTCTTATATCATCAGTTTCTCCTCTATATGCTTTATTCGCAAATTCACTATCACATAAATTTGCTCTACCAATCATACAAATATCTGCTTTACCATTTGCGATCAATTCATCAGCTACCCAAGGCTCATTAATTCTTGCTACAGTTGCTACTGGAATATGTACATGTCTTTTTATTTCTTCACTCGCATGAGCATGAGGTGCAGGATTTGTTCCAGGAGCAGGCATAGAACTTCCTCGTTTTATTGTATTTCCACCAGATACATGAATAAAATCAACTCCTGCTTTTTCTAATTGTTTAGAAACATAAATCATATCATTCAGAGTCAATCCACCATCACTATATTCATCTCCAGAAATACGCACATCAATAATGAAATCTTCTCCACATTTCTTTCTTACCTCTGCAACAACTTCCAAAGTCAAACGTAAACGTCCAGTGATAGAACCTCCATATTGGTCTGTTCTTTTATTATATAATGGAGTTAAAAATCCACCCAACAATCCATGAGCGTGAGCTGCTTGAATTTCAACACCATCTCCACCTGCCTGCTTAAAGCGATAAGCAGCTTCACCAAATTGCTTAACAATTACTTGCAATTCTTCTACTGTCACAGCTCTAGGTGCTGATTTAGCATAATATGGTCCAACATTTGATGGAGCAATCAATTGTGGTGTACCAGGCAGAGGAAAAGCCATATAAGCAGGATGAAACAATTGTGATAAAATCTTAGTATCATACTTATGTACAGCATCAACAAGTTTTTTCCATCCAGGAATATAACTATCATCATATATTGACATATCACCTGGCAAATATGTATAAATAGGTTCTACTGTTGTAACTTCAGTAACAATTAATCCTACTCCACCCTTAGCTCTATTTGAATAATGTTCAATCAAAGCATCAGTAACATATCCTTTATCAGCTAAATTAGTAGATAAAGGAGGCATAAAAATTCTGTTTTTAATCGTTGTTTTTCCTATTTGAATAGGTTTAAACAAATGCTCAAAATCATTCATATAAATTTCCTTCTTTCCTGAATATCCTCTACATATTATAGCATTTCATTTTATTTTAACATACAATTCTGTATCTCAAAAATATAAATATCAATAAAAATTCTATATTATGAACCATTGCATGATGGTAATAATTTTGACAAATCACTCCTAGTATGCGTTTTATTAAACACAGCATCGCTAACATTAAAATAATCATAAATAATTCTTTTTTGATCATCCCATGTTAGATCAACATTATAATATTCATCATCTAGCATAACAATATTCCATGCATGATTACCCTCAGACGTACCTGTCACATAATAAGTTGGTATACCAATTCTTGTCATTAAATACTGAAAAGTTTTAGCATATCCTGCGCATACTGATTTGTGATTAACTAAAGCACTATAAGCTGATTGTGTCATACTAGCATTCTCATCATATTCAACTAACTCTATTACTGCATCATGGATATATTTTTCCTTATCATAGTTACTATCTAACTTATTTGCTTCACTAATAATCTTACTTGCATAACTTTCAAACAAATCTTTAGATTTATCTAAATCATTAACAATATCATAGTAATAAAGACCAACTTGAGTACAATAACCATCATCAGAATATTGATATGAATAAGTTATTATATCAACCCAAAATAATTCAGGATGATCATTATAAACAGCCTCAAAAGTATCCTTTAACTCATCAACAGTAACAGATGCTGAAGGGACAAATGAATCGTCTACATTTAAAGCATTTTCATATATTTGTTTATATAATGATTGCTGATTTGTATTCAACATACCATAATAAGGATAGAACACTTCATTAAATTCACCAGTACTTTCATATATATTGGAATTATCAACAGACTCATCATCACTATCATCTTCAAAAAAATCACCTAGCTTTATTTCAATAGAATTATTATCAAGTACCTGATTAAAAAAATCTACAGCATTCAAATATATTTTACTTTTTATACATACTATAACTAACAAAACAATTATTAATAATAAAAATAGTTTTCTTAATAACTTCATACCTACTTCCTCACTTCTGATTTTATTCTACCATATTACTTTTAATAAAAATATAATAAACAGAGTATTTTTAGAAAGAAAATTATCAAAAATTTACGCTCTTTTTAAGAAAAATGTTGTTTTTTTAAATAAACACCGAAAAAACGGAGTCTAATTAAACTATTTGAAATCATTATTTTTGTATTTGACTTATAATTAATCATGAAAGTAGGTGCTGTTTATGATTACTGAAAAACAAGTTATTGATTTCTTAAAAACTAAGG
>CAZWZD010000230.1:0-3525 GCA_964638235.1 uncultured Erysipelotrichales bacterium | reverse complement strand
AGAATATTATTTTAGAGAATTTATTAATGAAGAAGATGAAATATTGAGTGATTTGTGTTATCGTTTTTTAAATAGAAAGTTATTAAAATATCGTGAATTAGAAAGTGAAGAAGATTTTTTACATATTCAAGAGGTCGCAAAAAAACATGGATTTAATCCTCAATATTATGTATTTGCAGATAGTCAAAAGCAGGTTCCTTATCATGCTTATGAAATAGAAGGACAATTAGATGAAATAGAAATCTTAACTCATAATGGTTTATTACCTCTTTCAAATGTTTCTGAGATTGTTAATGCGATTGTTAAGTCTGATAAATATAAGGAAGATCATAAAGTGTTTTTTCCAAAGGAGATAAAAAATGAAATATAAATTGTTTGATAATTTTAATGATGCTAAAAATGCAAAAGCAATAAGAGAAGAAGTATTTATCAAAGAACAGAATTTTCATAATGAATTTGATGATTTAGATTACAGTTCACTTCATTTAGAAATATATGAAGATGATCAGCCAATTGGCTGTGCAAGAATGTATGTAAAAGATGATATCTATTATTTTGGAAGAATAGCAGTACTAAAAGAATATAGAGGATTAGGTTATGGATCTATGATTATTTCTATTCTAGAAAGGGAAGCATATAAGAGAGGAGTAAAAAAAGTTTCTCTATCAGCTCAAGCTAGAGCAAGTGCTTTTTATGAGAAAATGGGCTATCTAAAAGAAGGAAATGAATATTTTGATGAATATTGCCCACATATTAAAATGGTAAAGGAGTTGTAAAGATGAAGAAGATAATTGGAATTGCAGGAAATTTAAAGATTAATAAAGAAGACAGTATTTTTATTGGTGAAATGCATCAGTATACTACTGATGACTATGTAAAAGCGGTTATTCAAGGAGGAGGTATTCCTGTTATTATACCTGTTATGGATGAAATTAAGGATATTGAAGAAATAGTTAAATATGTTGATGGTATTATTTTAACTGGTGGATATGATATAGATCCTCAATTGTATAATGAAAGTCCTATTCATGAATTGGGTTTTGTAATGAGAAATGTAGATGATTTTTATATGAATGTTATGAGGTGTGCAGATAATTTTAATAAGCCTATAATTGGGGATTTGTAAAGGACATCAGGCTTTGAATGTTTATTTTGGTGGAACTTTATATCAGGATTTGAAAACGCAAAAACAGAATTCGTTGAAGCATAGTCAGGATGTATTGAAAAGATATTCTAGTCATAAAATTTAATATACAAGATAATAGCTTCTTATCTGATTTATTTGGTAATCAAATAGATGTTAATAGTTTTCATCATCAAGCTGTAAAAAAAGTAGCAGATGATTTTAAAATTATTGCTGCTAGTGATGATGGAGTTGTTGAAGCTATTGAAAAAAAACAAGGAACTTATATGTTAGGTGTTCAATGGCATCCTGAAATGATGCTAACGAAAGAAATGATTTGCTTAATGAAAAAATTTATTAATAAATGTTAAATTTTAAACCAGTATATTTCGCCGTTTTGATTATATTCTCCCGTTAAAGGATTAATTGGAACGGCTTGAATATTTTTAGATAGTGAATACCATGTATCTTCGGGTTGTAAATAGTTAGCCATAGTTTGAAAAATAACTTTAGGTATACGAGTTTTGGTACTGCCCGATAATTCTCTATTATCATCATATCCAACCCATCCAGCAATGACATAATTTGGATTGTATCCGATGCATAAAGAGTCATAGGGACTTGTACCACTTTTGACTGCAAATTGACTATTTGTCTGATAGTTCATCATTGTTGGAGAGGCATATGTTTTAAATACTTCTTTAAAAGGTGATTGAAGTAATTGACTTAAAATTAAGCAAGAATCAGAATTGAGCTTTTGCTCATTTTTATTTTCTCTTTGATAGATGATTTTACCATTATTGTCTGTTATTTTAATAATTGTATGAATTTCATTGTATTTACCTTCATTTGCAAATGTTGTATAAATATTGGACATTGTATAAATGTTAGAACATAAACTACCTAAAGCTAATGATGGCTGAGGAGAAACATTATTGACATTAAATTTGGCTAGTAAATTAACTAAAGATTGTTCTCCTAAAAATAAATGAGTTTTTACTGCAAATATATTATCACTAGTAGCAATCGCTTGTGCTAAAGTAATATCATCATTAGCATATTTGTTATTATAGTTAGTTGGAGAATAAGTTGAACCATCTTCTAATTGAAAAGTTGTTTGTTCACTCTTAAATTTAGTACTAGCTGAAAATCCATTTTCAATTGCCTGATAATATAATAATGGTTTAATTGTTGAAGCAACTTGTCTTTGAGCATCAGTGGCTCTATTAAACTGTGATTGACTATAGTCTTTTCCACCTACTATTGCTACTACTTCTGCATTTTCAACACTGGTGATCATTTCAGCAATTTCAAGCTCATTTTGATCTTCCATTTGAGTTTCGACACATTCATTAAGTTTATTTTGTATATCTTGATTAAATGATGTATAAATGTTCAATCCTTTATTAATATAACTTTCATTGTAATATCCTAATTCTTTTAATTCATCTAATACTGTATCTTTATAATATTGATAGGAAGTTGAAGATAGTGATGGATTTTCATTTAATTGAAATGCAGTTTCTAATGTTTTTTCTTTTGTGGCTTGGTTGATATATCCTTCTTCTACCAATCTATTTAATACTACTTCTTGTCGCTGTTTTGCTTTTTGAACTGAAACAAAAGGTGAAAAATAAGCAGGACCATTAATTATACCTGCAAGCATAGATGATTCGTTTAAATCTAAATCTTTGGGAGATTTATTAAAATAGTATTCAGCAGCATTTTTAATGCCATATACTCCATGTCCAAAATAAACAGTATTGATATAGCCGGTAAGAATTTCATCTTTAGAATAATGTGATTCTAATCTAACTGCTAAAACTGCTTCTTTTATTTTTCTTGTCCATGTCTTTTCATTTGTAAGATATAATAATCTTGCATATTGCTGAGTTATTGTGCTGGCACCTTCGCTTTTTGAATTACTGATGACATTTGTTTTAATTGCACGCAATATACTTAAATAATCAAAACCTCTATGTTCATAGAAACGATGATCTTCTACCGCAATTAAACTTTCAATAAAATAAGTAGAAACATCGTTGATAGAAACATCATTGCTTTGAGCATTGCTGGAATAAAATATTTCATTATTAGAATCATATAATTTTATATAATGTCCTTGTCCAATATCTGGTTTTTTATATATGAAACTTATACTATATATAACTATAACAATAGACAGTATAGTTATAAATATTCTTCTTGTCCATAAAACAATTTTTTTAAACATAATCTCACCTCAAGTCCTATTTTTAACGAATTTGTGTTATAATATACATCGGTGATTAAAAATGTGTCAATTGAAGCAGATTATTTATAAAAGTATTTTTATTGATAATAATCAAAAAGATGTAGTTCAATTTAAAGCTATGGGAAATGTTAAAAAGGGTAATATGACA
>CAZWZD010000229.1:0-3554 GCA_964638235.1 uncultured Erysipelotrichales bacterium | reverse complement strand
AGGGACTGTACACCCTTCTTCTAACAATGCTAAAGTATTTTCTACTTGTGATAAACTGACATTTAACTTTTCAGCTAACTGTTTCATAATTTCATTATTCATAATTTTCCTCCCTGAAAAAAAGAATCCCTATGATTCTTCGATATTATAACACATTTTTTAAACTAAAACATCTTTTGTTCTGACATATTCTTCCAAAGTAAAGATGATATCATCGTATATAGTTTTATCTAAATAATCTTTTAATTCTTCTTTATCTGCAAATAAATAATCAGTATGTTCATTAGAAATAGTAACATGATTATTGGTAGGAATACACAGAAAACCAATTCCTACAGTTTGATAATTTTCTCTAATAGCAGTAAAAGTATAGACTGGTTTTAATATTTTAATATCTAAGTTTGTTTCCTCTTTTAACTCTCTTATAAGTGCCTGATGTGGTGTTTCTCCATATTCCAAACCTCCACCTGGTAATTCCCAATATCCTAATCCATCACTTGAAGGTCTTACTCTTTTAAGTATTAAAACTTTATCATCATAGATAACTATTCCTTTAACAGTGATATGAAATCTAATATTTTCCATATATTTCTCCTTTTTTTCTTTATCATATCACTTTATCACAAAAATGTATCTATTTTTATGAAATTTTGTTATAATAGTTTTCAGAGGTGATTGAAATGTATGATTTTTATGAAGAGGTCATGAAGAGAAAAGAAGATATTATTCAAGATATTGTGACTTTATGTAAGATTCCATCTGTATTAGATGAATCTAGTGCTAGTGAAAATCAACCATTTGGAAGTGCTTGTAGAAAAGCACTTGATAAAATGTTAGAAATTGGTAAAAGAGATGGTTTTGTTGTTGATGATGTAGATGGATATGCCGGACATATTGATATTGGAGATCACGAAGAAACTTTTGGAATACTAGGGCATTTAGATGTTGTGCCTTGCAATAAATACGGATGGGTAAGTGATCCTTATGATCCTGTAATTGTTGATAATGTATTGTATGGCAGAGGGGTTGCTGATGATAAAGGTCCTTTGATTGCTGCATACTATGCGGCTAAAATCATCCATGAATTGAACATTCCAACAAAAATGAAAACAAGAATAATCTTTGGCTGTAATGAAGAAAATGGTTCATTGTGCATGAAATACTATTTTAAACATCGTCCTTATGCAACTATGGGATTTACTCCTGATGCTGGATTTCCAGTTGTTTATGGAGAAAAGGCAATGTGTCAAATGAATATCAATGGAGAATTTTCAGAGGATAATATCATTGGTATTTATGCTGGAAGCAGACCAAATATTGTTCCCGAAACTTGTGAAGCAATAGTTAGAGGGAATTATAAACAATATAAAGAATCTTTTTACAATTATTTAGAACAACAGCATTTAAAAGGAAGTATTGAGGAAGAAGGAAATCATACTAAATTAACACTTGTGGGTAAATCTGCACATGCATCTTTACCTGAGGAAGGAATTAATGGTGCTGTTTATATGTGTCATTATTTGAGAAGTATTTCTGATAATAGATTTGTTGAATTTGTTGATAGTTATTTCTATGAAGATTATAATGGTAAAAAATTTAAATTTAGACAAACTGGTAAATTAGGTAGTCCAACTATTAATTTAGGAATCATAACTTATAAAAATCAAAAAGGTAGCATTGTTTTAGATTTTCGTTTATCTCCAGAAATCACTGAAGAAAGAGTTAATGAATTAATGAATAAAGCTATTAGACCTTATAAAATGAGTAAAACACATGAAATGAAAGAAGCTTTATATATTGATCCTAATAGTGAACTAGTACAAAATCTTCATAATGCATATGTTGAATTTACTAATGATCATGAACATTTACCACAAGCTATTGGTGGAGGAACATACGCTAAAGAAATGCCTAATTGTGTTGCTTTTGGAGCAGAATTCCCTGGTGAAAATAATCAAATCCATCAAAACAATGAAAAAATAGCTATTGACTCTTTATTAAAAGCAACAGCTATTTATGCAAAAGCAATATACAATTTAATTAAAGCCTAAAAGGCTTTTTTTATTTCTTCAATTATTTTTTTCTTAGTTATAAAATAATCAATAACTAATATCAAATAACTTACATCAAAATTACCTGTACCAATAATTTTAGATATTATACATAAAATTAGACATGCACAGTCATATAAAATATATTTTTTTAGCTGATACCTATTGATGATCCTATATCGTACTAAGTAGTTTTTATAACCAATTAACAAGGCAATGACAGCACATATTAAATCAATAGAGAAATTTATAAGATAATTCTGAGTCAACAAACTCTTTAAAAACATAAGAATAATACAAAAACTAAAGACTAACCATATTCCAGAAATAATAATTTTTTCATTATCTTGATTTGCAATTTGTTTCTTTGTATCTTTATATTTTTGTGAAGAAGTAATGTGACTTAAATATGTACGATATTTTCTATTAGGATTTAATACAACATCAGGATTTTTTTGATTTTGCTGAGCCTCTAATAAATCGTTCATAGCTATATTTGCAATTACATTTTTTTGTTCATCAGATAAGTTTTCTTTAACAAGAACATTTTTAAATGATTCAAAAGCATCAGAATAGATAATATTCATCTTTTTTATAAGATGGATATTATCAATATGTAATGAATGCATTATTCCTCTACCTCAATAGATTCACTATCTATAATATGTAAATTCTTATTATAGAACATCTTTAATGCTTCAATCATATAATAGCTATCCTTAATTCCTGCTGTTTCATATGAAGAGTGCATTGCTAATTGTGGTAATCCAATATCAACAGTATGCATAGAAACTTTTTGTGATGAAAGATTTCCTAATGTACTTCCACCTACAGAATCACTTCTATTAGCAAAATATTGTACTGGCACTTGAGCCTTTTCACAAATTCCTTCAAATACAGCTTTACTAAATGCATCAGTTGTATATTTTTGATTAGCAGAAAATTTAATAACAATTCCTTTATTCAAATATGTACAGTTAGTCTGATCAGTTTTTTGAGGATGATTTGGATGAACAGCATGAGCATTATCACAAGAAACCATAAAGCTCTTTGCGATTGCTTTAAAATAATCTTCTCTTGTAAATCTTAAATTATCATTGATACGATTTAATGTATCATATAAATAAGTAGATAAAGCACCTTGTTTTGTTCCTGAACCAACTTCTTCATTATCAAAACAAGCATATACATTAACTGCATGATCGTTTTGAGAATTTATCATTGCTTTTAAAGATGTAAATGCACATTGTAAATCATCTAATCTTCCACTAGATATAAATTCTTCTTTCATTCCCCAAATACTAGGAGCCATTCTATTGACTAAATATAAATCAGTTCCATATATATTTTCTCTATCAATATTTAATTCATTTGCAATCAATGCATAATAATCATTTTCTTCACATTCTCCAGCAGAAAATAATGGCAACATATCTACTTGATTATTATAAGCCAAACCATTATTAACTTCTCTATTCATATGAATTGCAACATTAGGAATTA
>CAZWZD010000228.1:0-3569 GCA_964638235.1 uncultured Erysipelotrichales bacterium | reverse complement strand
GGGATGGTATTACATTTAAATATTTAGATACTGAATATCAGTATCATTCATATTTCATAAGAAAAATTATTAGATTGGTTTATGATCATTTAGATAAATTTGTTGAAAATTCTTTAAAAGAATTAGTAGAAGCGATTAAAGTATTATGTCAAAATGATCGATTTGCTTTTATGATTATGACAGATTTTGGTAATTTAGTATTATCGCATTATCAATTAACAAAAGATTTAATGAAAGAATTAAAAAAAGAATTTGTTTTAAATGATAAAGATGAAGAAAGAGAAAATGTTAATTTAGTATTTTCATATATCTATTATATATTTATTAATGATTATGATCAGTATAAAGCAGTTTTGTTAAAAGTATTAAGAATGATTGTTAATAATATGCTTACTTTTGCGAATTCTGATTTAGATTTAGCATTAGGGAATTCAATTATTAAAATGGAAGGCTATGAAATATTGCTGGAATTGTTTAATGCTGATTATAATACTTTTATCTTTACTTGCTTTCCTATCCGTTCATTTCCTAAAGAAATGATTCCTGAAATTAAAAAGGAATTAGAGGGAGCTATTCAATTTTTTGCAGCTAGAATGGATAATGATAAGTATAGGATGAGTTCTTTTGAACAGGTTTCAAATATTAATAGATTGATGATGGATAATTTTGGAGGTTGGAATAAATGAAAAAAAGAGTAGCTATATCTGCAATAGCGACTATTGCAGCGATTGGAAATTTATATAAAGATGCTTATGTATTTGGAAAGAATGTTGCTTATAGGGAGAAATTTCATAATGAAGGCTTAGATGAATTTGATTCTATTAGAATTAAAAATCATAGAGGATTGTTATTACAAGGATACTTATTGGATAATCATGCAAATCAAACGTTAGTGATTTTACATCCTTTTGATTCTGATTCTAGTGGGATGAAAAAATATGTTGACTATTTTATGAACTTGTTATCAGATGTTAATGTTTTATTAGTTGATGCTTTAGCACATGGTAATAGTGATGGTTATGTTAGAGGATTTGGATATAAGGATGTTACAGATTTAATGTTCTGGAATGAATACCTTTTACAAAGATTTGGTAGAGAACATTCTATTATTATGTATGGTAGAGAAATGGGTGCTAATACTATTTTAAATACAGCAGGCTTAAATAAATTAAAAAATGTCAAACTTATCATTAGTGAAGGTGCGTATGATTGTGTAAGTCATTATTTGGGTTATAAGTTTGCGAAAAATGAAAATTCAATGCATTTAGTCATTCCAGCTATTAGACAAGCTTTTTTAAATGAAGTGAAAATGGATATTAGCAAAATGGATAGTGTAAAATTTGTAAAAGGTAATTCTATACCTACTTTGTTTATACATAGTCAAAATGATAAGAATGTTTATTTTAATAGCGTATTAAATTTGTATAATAACAATAAATCGGATAAAGAATTATTTCCAATAAAGGTTGAACATTTATATGATGTAAATATAAATGATAAATATTTAAGTATCGTAAAAGATTTTATCAAGCAATACAGATAGGAGGACAAATATGTATTTTGAAAAGTCTAAGGGCTTTCCAGCAGATTTTCTTTGGGGCAGTGCATCGGCTGCTTATCAGGTAGAAGGTGGCTGGAATGAAGATGGTAAAGGTGTTTCTAATTGGGATCAGTTTGTAAGAATTCCTGGAAAAACTTTTAAGGCAACAACTGGTGATAAAGCTGTTGATCATTATCATCGCTATAAAGAAGATATAAAATTAATGGCTGAAATGGGATTAAAAACATATCGTTTTTCAATCGCATGGACAAGAATCTATCCTAATGGTAATGGTGAAGTCAATGAAGCTGGTTTAAAATTCTACGATGATTTAATTAATGAATGTGTAAAATATGGAATTGAACCAATGGTAACTGTTTATCATTGGGATATGCCTCAAGCTCTTGAAGATCAATATCATGGCTGGGAAAATAGAGCAATCGTTGATGATTATGTTCATTATGCTACAACATTATTTAAAAGATATGGCGATCGTGTGAAATACTGGATTACCATGAATGAACAAAATATTTTTACAAGTTTTGGCTGGTTGGAAGGAATGCATCCACCTGGAAAGATAGAACAAGTAAAAACTTTTTATCAGGTAAATCATCATGCTAATATGGCACATGCTTATTCTGTGATTGAATTAAAAAAATTATGGCCTGATGCAAAAGTAGGTGCTTCATTTGCATATAGTCCAAGTTATGCATATGATCGTAAACCTGAAAATGCAATGGCAAAGGCTGATTATGATGATTTGCAAAATTATTATTGGATGGATGTTTACGCATATGGAAGATATCCTAGAGCTGCAATTGCTTATTTAGAATCTAAAGGGGTTACTCCTGTGTTATTGGAAGGTGATGAAGCAATCATGAAAGAAGCGGCATCATTGGTTGATTTTATGGGAGTTAATTATTATCAGACGTGTGTTATAGAATACAATTCATTAGATGGTGTTGGTAGCGATCACAGTATGAATACTACAGGTGAAAAGGGTACTGCTAAAGTTCAAGGAGTTCCTGGTTTATATAAGAAACCACAAAATGAATTTTTACCAACAACTGATTGGGATTGGACAATTGATCCAATGGGAATTAGAATGTGCTGTAGAGAAATTACTTCCCGTTATGATTTACCTATCGTGATTTCTGAAAATGGTTTAGGTGCTTTTGATAAGATAGAGAATGGAAAAGTTCATGATCCATACAGAATTGATTATTTAAGACAGCATATTATTGAATTAAAGAAAGCTATTGATGATGGCTGCAGAGTTTTAGCGTATTGTACTTGGTCATATACAGATTTATTAAGCTGGCTGAATGGTTATCAAAAGAGATATGGTTTTGTTTATATTGATAGAGAAGAAGATGAGGAATCAGGAACATTAAATAGAATTCCTAAAGATTCTTATTACTGGTATAAAAAAGTTATTGAAAGTAATGGTGAAGAGTTATAGTAGCAGATTTCTGCTACTTTTTTTAATAATTTTTTAAAATTTATCATATAATGATTGAGGTGTTATAATGGTTATTAGTGAGAATGAAACTAAAGAAATATTATTATTTGCGATTGAACCATATTTAAATAAATATGATTTAAAAATTAATGAGTTGGATTTAAATATTTCTCATAATATTTGTATTCGATCTTTAATAGAGTTTTCTAATAAAACATTTTGTATTAATGTTCATTTTTGTCTAGATTATCAAAATGAAAACATAGTATTTAAAGATATTGATGGTACAGTTAAATATGGTCCAATTGAATTACCTTTTATGCAAGTGCTTAAACAATTTGTAAGAGTTCCTTTATTAAAAATAAAAGATACTGAATGTCAGTATCCTATAAAACTTCCAGTTAAATATATTACTTTAGAAACTAATACTTTAAAAATCCAAATCTAGTAGAAATGAGTTCTACTAGTATTATTCTAATAAGAATAGTTTAATATCGTTCTGATATCTTCTACTGATAGGAATAGTATAATTATTATACATTGATATACTATCATGATTATATGATT